>DATFHP010000081.1:0-50997 GCA_035248285.1 Allosphingosinicella sp.
TAGCAGGCTGCTGAAAAACTGTCTCGCTTTCGCGTTTGAGGTATGATTCTCTCGTTTTGAGGGAGGGCCTGTGATGCGTGGGCGTGACGATCGATCCGAAGGTCTGTTTTCCTATATTCGGCTGGAGGAGCGGGTTCCGGCCGACCATCCGCTACGGCGGATCCGGGCGCTGGCGGACGAGGCCCTGGCATCGCTGAACGATCGGTTCGCGGACCTTTATTCGTGGACGGGCCGACCGTCGATCCCGCCCGAGATGCTGCTTCGGGCGACGCTGCTTCAGGCATTTTTCTCGGTGCGCTCCGAACGGCTGTTGATGGAGCAGATCGACTACAACCTCTTGTTCCGCTGGTTCGTTGGGCTGCCGATGGACGCCCCGGCCTGGCATCCGACGGTGTTTACCCACAACCGCGACCGGCTGCTCGAGGCCGAGGTGGCGCGTGAGTTTTTGGCGGCGCTGCTGGCGCTGCCCAAGGTGAAGCGGCTGTTGTCGGACGATCACTTTTCGGTGGACGGGACATTGATCGACGCCTGGGCATCGATGAAGAGCTTCCGACCTAAGGACGGGTCGGGCGAGCCGCCGGGCCCGGGCCGCAACGGCGAGCGCGACTTCCACAAGGAGAAGCGCTCGAACGAGACCCATGCCTCGACCACCGATCCCGATGCCCGCCTTTATCGCAAGAGCGATGGCCGCGAGAGCCGGCTGTGCTTCATGGGCCATGTCCTGATGGAGAACCGCAACGGCCTCGCGGTCGATGCGGCGCTCACCCACGCCACCGGCACGGCCGAGCGCGAGGCGGCGCTGGCGATGCTCGACCGGCGCAAGCGACGAGGAGGCACGCTGGGCGCCGACAAGGCCTATGATGTCACCGACTTCATCGGACAGCTCCGGCGCCGACGCGTAACACCGCACGTGGCCGTGAATGGCGCTCTCAGCAAGCTCGGCAAGGTGCGCAAGAGCGCCGTCGACAAGCGCACCACCCGCCATCCAGGCTATGCCGCCAGCCAGCGCATCCGCAAGCGTATCGAAGAGGCGTTCGGATGGATCAAGGGCTCAGCCGGCCTGGCCAAGGTCAAGGTCAGAGGCCTTGCCAGAGCGGACGCCGTCTTCACCTTCGCGGTCGCCGCCTACAACCTGGTCCGAATACCTAAGCTGCTGGAGCAACCGGCATGATCAAGGCCGGCAATCGATGGCCATCCCACACCCACCACACCGGGAAAGCCCCTCATGCTGCGGACAATATGAGCAAAAGACCGTCAGGGCAGCCAAAAAGCAGCAATCTTCCGACTTCTTCAGCAGCCTGCTAGAGCGATTTCCAGCCAAATGGAAACAGGTGACGCGGTTTCCCGGCTTGCACGGAATTTCCCGTCCCGCTTGCGGGAGGGGAGCGATCCCATCGTCGGCAACCGCGCGTCGGCCTTACAGCGTGGCCTCGATTGCCCTCGCGGCCCGGTCCGGGTCCTTGGCGTCGGTGATCGGGCGTCCGATGACCAGGATCGAGGCGCCGGCGTCGAGCGCCGCGCGCGGCGTCATGGTTCGTTTCTGGTCGCCGCTCTTGCTCCCCGACGGGCGCACGCCCGGCACCGCGAGGAAGCCGTCGGGCCACAGCGCCCGCGCCGCGGCGACTTCGTTTCCCGAGCAGACCACGCCGTCGAGGCCGGCAAGGCGAGACAGTTCGGTCAGGCGCATGACCTGGTCGTGGGCATCCGCGCCGACGCCGATCGAAGCGAGGTCGCCGCCGTCGAGGCTGGTGAGCAGCGTGACGCCGATGACCTTGGTTTCCGCCGGGGCGGCCGCCTTGGCATCCTCCAGCATCGCGCGTCCGCCCGCCGCGTGGACGGTGAGGATGGCGGGCTTCAGCGCACGCAGCGACTGGATCGCCTTGCCGACCGTGTTGGGAATGTCGTGCAGCTTGAGGTCGAGGAAGATCGGCAGCTCGAAAGCGCCCATCTCCTTGATGCCGTGCCGGCCGTTGGCGGAAAAGAATTCGAGCCCCAGCTTGAGGCCGCCGACATGATTGCGCACCCGGGTGGCGATCGCCTGCGCCCGTTCGAGGACCGGCGTGTCGATGGCGACGAAGATCGGGCTCTTCATGAAGCGGGCGATATCGTGCCGTGGGGCGCGGGCGCCTCGGCCGGCCCTGCGCGGCCCAGCGGCACGGGCGCGGCGCCAGGCGGGGGTGGAGCGGGCGAAGCGTTGCGCTCATGCGTTTCCAGCCGGCGCCTGAGCGCCCACAGCCTGGCGCGGTAGAGCAGGAAGGTCGGCAGGAAGCCGAGCAGGAAGGCGCCGAACACCAGTATGGGCAGCTTGACGTCCGCCGCCAGCCCGCCCCACAGCTCGATCGTCACCGGAAACCAATTGGCGATCGCGAACAGCACCAAGACGGTCGTCAGCGCGATCCAAAATAGCGTCCTGAGGAACTGCATCCGACCGCCTCCCGATCCTTTCCGGCCTACGCTCTACCATAACGGCTCGCCAGTCCAGAGCCACGTCGCACCGCACCAAGGCGAAAAGGTTAACGTCTTGGGAACGACGAAACGTGCCAAGTTCGCGGGTACCCGAGTCCCGCGACCGTCTTGAACCCTTTCGGCCGCGGCAACTGTCCTTTACCCCTATGCGTTCACTGGGGGGATGAATGTCGCGAACAGGCTCAAGCCGATCCGGCCTCAACTTCGCACGCGGATTGAAGGGAGTGGTCAGCTGACGAACCGGATCGTTTCGACTGCGATCGTTGCGCTTGTGTTGGCGTTGTTCATCATCGGCACCTCGGGCGGCAGCTTCAACGCGCACGCGGGCTCGAACGCCGAGGATCCGAATGCCACCGGCCATCTCGTCATATCGGACGCGCAGCGCCGCGCCACGGTGATCGACTATCAGCGGCTCGACCAGAGGCTCCAGGCGCTGGCGCAGAAGCAGGACATGATCGGGCTGGCGGTCGGAATCGTCGAGGATGGCGAGATTCGCTTTCTCAAGGGCTATGGCGAAACGGTGGCCGGGAGCGGCGACCGGGTGACGCCGGACACGGTGTTCCGCTGGGCCTCGCTGTCCAAGGGCGTCGCCGGGGACATGGTCGCCAAGCTCGCCGCTGAGGGCAAATTGTCGGTCGACGATCCGGTCGGCAAATATTCGGCATCGCTGCGCTTGCCGGGCGGCAGCGAGCAGCGCGCGACCGTGGCCGATCTGCTTTCGCATCGGCTCGGCATCTACGGCCATGCCTATGAATCGAAGCTGGAGGAAGGCGGCGATCCCAGGGTGCTGCGCGCCTCGCTCGCGACGCTGAATCCGGTTTGCGCGCCCGGCCAATGCTGGGCCTATCAGAATGTCGCCTATGACGCCGCGAGCGAGGTGGTCGAGAAGGTGACCGGCGAGGCCTATCAGCGGGCGGTGCGCGAACAGCTCTTCCTGCCCTTGGGCATGCGCTCGGCGACGCTGACGCGCGACGGGCTCGAACGCGCCGCCAGCTGGGCCCGGCCCTATCGCGGCGGCAAGGGATCGCGCCCGGTCGAGGTCACCGATTCCTATTATCGCGTGCCGGCGGCGGGCGGCGTCAACAGCTCGATCAAGGATCTGGCGATCTGGCTGAGGGCGCAGATGGGCGCCGATCCCGACGTGCTGTCGCCCGAGGTGCTCGATACCGTCCAGTCGGCGCGCGCCGCGACGCCGGGCGAGCTTGGGCGCATGCGCAAGTTCCGGGAGCGGCTGCACGCGGCCAGCTACGGCCTGGGCTGGCGCAGCTACGATTATGCCGGCCACCGCATCGTCGGGCACCGCGGCGGCGTCACCGGCTATCGTTCGCTGATCCTGTTCGATCCCGCGCTCAAGACGGGCGTCGTCGCGCTGTGGAATTCGTCCAGCAACCAGCCGGCCGGCGTCGAGTTCGAAGTGATGGACATGCTCTACAAGCTGCCGCCGCGCGATTGGCTGGGTCTCGACGGCGGCCGCGCCCCGGCCGCGCAGGACGCTACGCCCGCTTGAGCTTCGCCCAGATCGGCCAATGGTCGGACGCCTTGCGCGCGGTCGCCGATTGGTGGACGCCGCTTTCGACGATGTGAAGACCGCGGTTGATCATGATGCGGTCCAGCCGGGCGATCGGCCGGCGCACGTGGAAGCTTCGGCCGCACTCCGCGAAGCGCAGATGATGGGCGAAATCGTGCAGGCAGCCGCCCTGCGCGCTCCATTCGTTGAGATCGCCCATCAGCACCGCCGGCGGATCGTCCGGCAGCATCTGGAGATGGGTCAGGATCGCATGGGCCTGGCGCCGGCGCCACAGCCCCGAAAGGTCGAGGTGCATGCCGACGACGCGCAGCATATGGCCGTCGATCCTCAGGTCGGCGAACACCGCGCCGCGCGGCTCGAGCGACGGAAGGTGGAGCGATTCGCAGGCCAGGATGTCGATTGTCTTTTTGACGAGCAGCGCATTGCCGTGCCAGCCCATGCTGGTGGCGCGCGCGCCCAGCGGCACCGGCTTATAGTCGCTATGCTCGTCGAGAAGATGCAGCGGGATTGCGCTGCTCCGCGTGCCGAACCGGCGATCGGCCTCCTGCAGCGCGATGACGTCGGCGTCGAGCTCGTTCAGGACGTCGATCGTTCTTTCGGGACGGCGCCGCCGATCGGTGCCGATCGCCTTGCGCATATTGTAGCTGGCTACGCGAAACATCCGGGGCGCCTTATGTGACTCTTGCCTGGCGAGGCAATCCGTTTGAAAGCTTCCCTGCCGCGAGGGTGCTAACGAAGAGAGAAATGGCCAAACCGAAGAAACGCTATGTGTGCCAGGCCTGCGGGTCGGTGAGCAGCCGCTGGCAGGGCCAATGCGGCGATTGCGCCGAATGGAACACCCTGGTCGAGGATGCGGGCGCGGTGATCACGCCCTTTTCGGCGCGGCACAATCTGCGCAGCGGGGGGCAGCCGATCGCGCTGGTCGGGCTGGATGCGGAGCTCGAGCTTCCCGCCAGGCTCGGCACCGGCATCGCCGAATTCGATCGCGCGCTGGGCGGCGGGCTCGTGGCCGGATCGGCCACCTTGATCGGCGGCGATCCCGGCATCGGCAAGTCGACCTTGCTGCTGCAGGCGGCGGCAAGGATCGCCGGGCGGGGCGTGGCCGTGGCTTATGTTTCCGGCGAGGAAGCGGTCGATCAGGTGCGCCTGCGCGCGCGCCGGCTCGGCCTCGGTTCCGCGCCCGTGCAGCTCGCGGCCGCCACTTCGGTTCGCGACATTCTGACCACTTTGGGCCAGGGCAGGGCGCCCGGGTTGGTGGTGGTCGATTCGATCCAGACGATGCATTCCGATCTGATCGAAGGCGCGCCCGGCACGGTCAGCCAGGTCCGGGCCTCGGCGCACGAGCTGGTCCGCTTCGCCAAGGAAAGCGGGGCGGCGGTGGTGCTCGTGGGGCATGTCACCAAGGACGGATCGATCGCCGGCCCGCGCGTGCTCGAACATATGGTCGACACGGTCCTGTCGTTCGAGGGCGAGCGCAGCCATCAATATCGCATCCTGCGCGCGACCAAGAACCGCTTCGGCGGCACCGACGAGATCGGCGTGTTCGGCATGTCCGAGGAGGGTCTGCAGGAGGTCGCCAACCCGTCGGCGCTGTTCCTCACCCACCGCGGCGAGGCGGTGCCCGGCGCGGTCGTCTTCCCGGCGATGGAGGGGACCCGGCCGGTGCTGGTCGAGATCCAGGCTCTCACCGTCCGACTGGCGAGCGGCGCGACGCCGCGGCGCGCCGTCGTCGGATGGGATTCGGGGCGGCTCGCCATGATCCTGGCGGTGTTGGAGGCGCGCTGCGGCCTCAGCTTCTCGACCGCCGAAGTCTATCTGAACGTCGCCGGCGGCTATCGGATCAGCGATCCGGCCGCCGACCTCGCCGTGGCCGCGGCGCTGGTGTCGGCGCTTTCGGAGCGGCCGCTTCCGACCGACGGCATCGCCTTCGGAGAGGTGGCGCTGTCGGGCGAATTGCGGCCGGTCGCGCATGCCGCGATGCGGATCAAGGAAGCGGCCAAGCTCGGCTTCGGCACCGGCCTCGTGCCCGCCTCGTCGGCCGGCGACAAGGGCGCGCTCCGCCTGTCCGGCCTGCGCACGCTCGGCGAGCTCGTTGACCACCTGCTGGGCCGCCAGTAGTCGGCATTGCATGGGCCCTTTGACCGCACTTGATGTCATCGTGCTGCTGTTCGTCGGCGGCGGGCTGGTCTTTGGCTTCATCCGCGGCTTCGTGACCGAGGTCCTGTCGCTGCTCGCCTGGGTGGTGGTGATCGTCGCGCTCAAGTTCCTGCACGCGCCGCTCACCGGGCTGCTGGACGGCATGGTCGGCACCTGGGGCGGCGCCGCGGTCCTGTCGTTCGCGCTCATCTTCCTGGTCGCCTTCGTCGGCACCAAGATGGCCGCCCATCGTATCGGCGGGGCGACGCGCCACTCGATGGTCGGCGGCATCGACCGTTTGCTCGGCGCCGGCTTTGGCGCGCTGAAGGGCCTGATCGGCGTCACCTTGCTCTACCTTCTGCTCAATCTCGTCTTCGACACGGCGGTCGGTCGCACGGCGGCGCGGCCGGCATGGATGGTGGATTCGCGCACCTATCCGCTGCTCAACGCCAGCAGCCGGGCGATCGTCGACTTCCTCGAAGCGCGGCGCCGCGGGGGCGAGCCGGGGGGCAATGCGGTCGAGGGGCAAGCGCATCCCCAAGGCAAGCCGTGAGCGCGATCCAGCTTTACGACACGATGGCCCGCGAAAAGCGCCGGTTCGAGCCGGCCGATCCGGCACGCGTGACGCTCTATGTCTGCGGGCCGACCGTCTACGATCGCGCCCATGTCGGCAACGCCCGTCCGGCGGTGATATTCGACGTGCTCGCCCGCCTGCTGCGGCACCGTTACGGCGCGGCGAGCCTGGTCTACGCACGCAACGTCACCGACGTCGACGACAAGATCATCGATGCCGCGCGCGCCGAAGCGGTCGAGCCCGCGGCGATCGCCGGGCGCTATGAGGCTCATTATCTGAAGGACATGGGGGCGCTCGGCGTGCGTCCCCCCGATATTGCGCCCAGGGCCACCGAGTCGATCGACGCCATGATCGGCATGATCGGCCGCCTGATCGAGACCGGCCACGCCTATCAGGCCGACGGCCATATATTGTTCCACGTCCCGTCCGATCCCGATTATGGCGCGCTCAGCCGGCGCGACCGCGAGGCGATGGTCGCCGGCGCGCGCGTCGAGGTCGCCGCCTATAAGAAGGATCCGGCCGATTTCGTGCTGTGGAAGCCTTCGCCGGCCGGGGTGATCGGATGGGACAGCCCATGGGGCAGGGGGCGGCCCGGCTGGCACATCGAATGTTCGGCCATGATCGCGCGCCATCTCGGGGAGACGATCGACATTCACGGCGGCGGGCTCGACCTCATCTTCCCGCACCACGAGAATGAGATCGCCCAGAGCCGCTGCGCGCACGGCGGCGCGCCGCTCGCGCGCTACTGGCTTCACAACGGCTTCCTGGCGATGGCCGGGGCCGACAAGATGTCCAAGTCGCTCGGCAATGTCGTCACCGTCGGCGCGCTGATCGACCAGGGCCAGGACGGCGAATGGCTCCGATTCGCGCTGCTGTCGGCGCATTATCGCCAGCCGCTCGAATGGTCGGACCAGCTCGTCGCGCAGAGCAGGGCGACGCTCGACGGCCTCTATCGCCGGCTCGGAACCGAACCCCTTGTCGTCGCCGGCGCGGAGCCGGACCGGGGCGTCGTCGCCGCGCTCGAGGACGATCTGAACACGCCGCTGGCGCTGTCGCGACTCGCCGAGCTTCGCGATCCGCTGCAGCTCAAGGCCTCGGCCGGTCTGCTCGGCCTGCTGGAGCGCACGCCGGATCAATATTTCCGATCGGACGAAGATCTGCTGGTCGAAGGCGTGTCGGCGACTGCGACGGCCGTGCCGATCGACGCTCTGATCGACGAGCGCCGCGCGGCCAAGGCGCGGCGCGACTTTGCCGAGGCGGATCGAATCCGCGCTGCGCTCGCGGCCCGGGGAATTCTGCTCGAGGACGGTCCCGGCGGGACGAGCTGGCGGCGCGCGTGAGGCGGCGGCGCCCGAAGTGGCGGGCGCGCGGTTGCGTCGCTATATCGCCGCTGTGACGACAGCCCTCTACAATCGCGACATCCTGCGACTCGCGGCCTCGATCCCGCACCACGGGCGGCTCGATCGGCCGCAGGCGAGCGTCGAGAAGCGCTCGCCGCTATGCGGCAGCCGGGTGATCGTGGACGTGCTGCTCGACGACGAGGGGCGGGTGGCGCAGCTCGGCCAGGTGGTGAAGGCCTGCGCGCTCGGCCAGGCGTCCGCCTCGCTGATGGGCGCGCACGCGATCGGCCGCGGTCTCGACGAACTCGCCGAGGCGCGCGATTCGCTCGCCGGATTCCTCGCCGGAACGCGCGACGATCCGGGCGGGTGGCCAGGGCTCGACATCTTCCGCGAGGCACGGCCCTACAAGGCGCGGCACAAGTCGATCCTGCTCGCCTTCGAAGCGGCGGCCGAGGCGGTCGAGCGGGCCGGCGGCTGATGCCCGAACATGCCGCCGAGGCCACCTCGATGGTGTTGCGCGACGGCGTCATCATCCTCGGAGCGGCAATGGTCTTCGTCGGCCTGTTCCGCCGCCTCGGTCTCGGCGCGGTGCTGGGCTATCTGTGTGCGGGCGCGCTGGTCGGCCCTTATGGGCTGCGGCTGGTGGCACGCGCCGAGGACATGCTCGACGTTGCCAATCTCGGCATCGTCCTGCTGCTCTTCCTGGTCGGGCTGGAACTCAACCCGGCCCGGCTCTGGCGCCTCAAGCACGACATCTTCGGCCTCGGGCTGCTGCAGGTCACGTTGGCCGGCCTCGCCCTGACCGGATTCATCACGCTGGCGACCGGCTTCAGCCTCGCCGCCTCGCTGGCGATCGGCCTGCCGCTCGCCTTGTCCTCGACCGCGCAGGTGCTGCCGAGCCTCAAATCCTCGGGCGACATCAACACCCGGCCGGGCGAGCGCGCCTTCTCGATCCTGCTGTTCCAGGACCTCTCGATCATCCCTTTGATCACCATCACCGCCGCGCTGTCGCGGACGCCCGCCGATCCGACCGCGCCGCCCGGCTGGCAGCTGGCGCTCTATACCGTCGGCGCGATCATCGCGCTGGTGTTGGCGGGGCGGCTCGCGATCAGCCCGTTGTTCCGGCTGGTCGGGCGGATCAGCGAACGCGAATTGTTCATCGTCGCCGGCCTGTTCACGGTGCTGGCGAGCGCTGCGGTGATGCAGGCGCTCCACCTGTCGACCGCATTGGGCGCCTTCGTCGCCGGGGTGATGCTGGCCGATTCTCCTTATCGGCACGAGTTGGAGGCGGACATCGATCCGTTCCGTTCGTTGCTGCTCGGCCTGTTCTTCGTCGCGACCGGAATGATGCTCAACCTGCCCGCGATCGGCGAGCGGCCGCTGTTCGTCCTCGGCATGGCCGTGGGGCTGCTCGTCATCAAGGCGGCCGTGCTGTTCGGTCTGGGACGCCTGTTCGGCATGTCGTCGCGCAGCGCACTGAAGCTGGGGCTGCTGCTCAGCCAGGGCGGCGAGTTCGCCTTCGTGCTGTTCGCCGCGGCGCAGAATGCGCTGTTGATCCGGGGCGAGGATGCCAGCCTGTTCGGCGCGATCGTGACTCTGTCGATGGCGAGCACGCCGTTCCTGATGATGGTCAACGATTGGATGGAACGGCGCGCCTCGCATCGCGCCACCGAAGGCTTGGAAGGCCCGAAAGCGGCCGGTGCCGCGGGCGCGATCGTCGTCGGCTACGGCCGCTTCGGCCAGACGGTGGCGCAAATGATGATGGCCAAGAATATCGACGTCACCCTCATCGACTCGAAGCCGAGCCAGATCGAGATCAGCGGCGATTTCGGGATGAAGGTCTATTATGGCGACGGGCTGCGGCTCGACCTGCTGCGCCTCGCCGGCGCCGGCGAGGCGCGCGGCCTGTTCTTCTGCCTCGACGGATCGAACCCGACCCGGCGCCGGCTCGAGGCGATCCTCGAAGCCTTTCCCCAGGCGGCCGTCTATGTCCGCGCCTTCGACCGCCGCCACCTGATGGAATTGTCCGGGCTCGACGTGAAGGGAAGCATCCGCGAAGTCTTCGAATCGGCGGTGGTGATGGGCCGCCAGGGATTGAGTCTGTTCGACCTGTCCGAAGAGGAAGTCGCGCGCGTCGAGCAGGAATATCGCGACCGCGACCTCGAGCGGCTCGAAAGCCAGAGCGCATCGGGCGATTTGCATGCCCTGCAGGATCGCATGTTCACACCCGACAATCCGCTTGCCGACTAGCAGGGCCTGCCGTCTCGTTCGGCCAGGGCGGCGACGATCTGCTCGACGATGTTGTCGTGTGGCGCCGGCTCGCTGCGGACGTGGATATGCGCCTCGGCGTAGATCGGATTGCGGGTTGCCGCGAGGCTGGTCAGCACCGCGACCGGTTCCTTTCCTTTGAGCAAGGGTCTGGATTCGCGGCGCGAGACGCGTTCGGCGAGCAGATGGACGTCGGCATCGAGCCAGATCGCCAGGCAGCGCTCGAGGATGAGCGCGCGCGTCGCGGGATCGATGAAGGCGCCGCCGCCGGTGGCGATCACCTTGGGCGGCCCGTCGACCAGCCGCGCGATGACCCGGCGCTCGCCGTCGCGGAAGCTCGCCTCGCCGAAGCGTTCGAAGATGTCCATGATGCTGTATCCGGATGCGGATTCGATCTCCGCGTCCGAATCGACGAATTCGAGCCCGAGCCGCTTGCCGAGACGCCGGCCGACGGTCGACTTGCCGGCGCCCATGAGGCCGACGAGAACGATCGAACGGTCGATATGGGGAATGCTGGGCTTCATGGCGGCGGGGCATAGCATGATCTGCTTCGATGGAATCAGATCAGGCTGACGATCACCTTTGCTTGCCGCATTTCCCGAGTCGCCGGCTGTCGCCAGCCGACTTGAAAATGCTGTATACAGGGTGGCGCCTCGTGGGGCAAAAGGCCGCACCTTTGTTCGGCGGTGGGATAACGAATGTCTCGATCTGTGGTGATAATCCTGCTCTTGCTTGTGCTGGTGGTCGGCGGCCTGGTCTGGCTTTCGACGGTCGATACCGAGCAGGCGCCCAAGCGTATCGAGCAGGATGTTACCAATGAAGTATTGGCGCGATAGGATCCTGCTGCTCGCCGGCGTGGCGTTCGCCGGCATTGCGATACCGGCCGCCAGCCAGCGGGGGCCCGAATCCTTGCTTCCCCCCGGCTTCGAGAACAATGAAAGCCTGCCGCCGCGGCAGCAACCGCCTTCGCCATCCGATCAGAACGAAGGCAACCGCATTGTGCCGTCGGCCGCGCCCCAGTCGGGCGCAAGCCCGTCGACCGCGGAAAAGCCGTCCGATGCGGATCTGCAGGCGTTGGCGGACCTGGAGCTGCCCAAGCCGATCGAAATCCCCGATGCTTCGCGTCGTCCGACGACGACCGTCGGACCTTTGGGCCCGTCAAACTGGGGCTTGGCCCCCGATGCGTTCGGTCGGGCCCACGGAGTCTTCCTGTCGAGCCTGATGCGCCGGCTCGACGCGCCGATTCCGTCGCGTTGGGCGTCGATCCTGTTGCGCCGCGCGATCCTGACGCGCGTGCCTACGCCCTTTGGCGTCCAGCCGGTGGATTGGGTGGCGGATCGCGCCTGGCTGCTGCTGCGGATGGGCGAAGCCGATGCCGCACGCCTGCTGGTCCAGTCGATCGACGTCGACCAGTTCACGCCCAAGATGTTCGCCATCGCGGTCCAGACGGCGCTTGCCAACGCCGATCCGGCGGGCCTTTGTCCCCTGGTCGAACCGGGCCGTACGGTATCGGACGAGCCGGTCTGGCCGCTCGCCGACGCGATGTGCGCGGCGCTCGAGGGCGAACCGTCGCGCGCCAGCGCGCTGATCGATCAGGCCCGCCGCCACAGCGGCGCGAGCGGGATCGATCTTCTGCTGGCGGAAAAGGTCATCGGCGCGGGGGAAAACACGCGTCGCGCCGTGATCATCGAATGGGATCCGGTGGATTCGATCAACAGCTGGCGCTTCGGCCTGGCGAGCGCGACCGGTCTCGCCATTCCCGACCGCCTGCTCGACGGCGCCGGTCCGCGCGTGCGCGCCTGGCAGGCACGCGCCCCGATGCTTCCGCTCGAGGAACGGCTGGTCGCCGCCGACTATGCGGCGTCGCTCGGGGTTTTCTCCAACGCGTCGCTGGTCGATATTTACAGCCAGATCGCCGACAGGACCGATCCGTCCGAGCTGGAGGGTTCGGTCGCCGAGCGGCTTCGCATGGCCTACGTCGGCGGCGACGAGAGCGCGCGTATGACCGCGATCAGGCAATTATGGGACGATGCCGACACGCCGGTCAAACGCTACGCCCGTCTGATCCTGACCGCCGGCGCGGCGGCGCGGATCGCTCCTTCCCAAAGCCTGGCCAACGATGTGCCCAGGCTCATTGCCTCGATGCTCACCGCCGGCTTCGACCGTCAGGCCGCGCGCTGGTCGCAGGTGGTGGGCGGAATGGCCGGCAAGGATGGCGACAGAGCGTGGGCCATGCTCGCGCTGGCATCGCCGCGCCCGCTGGTCGACCTGGGCGTCAGGCGGATCGGCGGATTTCAGGACAGCGACGATAGCGAAGATCATATCCGCACCAGGCTGCTGGTGGCGGCGCTCGCCGGGCTCGACCGGCTGTCGGCGGGCGATCGCGACGATCTGGGGAGGAGCCTCGGGATAAGATTCGACAAGCGCAATCGATGGGTTGCGATGATCGACAGCGCCGCGGAAAAGCATCAGCCCGGCACAGTCGCGCTGCTCGCGGCGGTAGGGATGCAGACGGGCGACTGGCGCGGCGTCCCACCCGAATATTTCTATCATATCATCCGCGACTTGAGGCTCGCCGGCCTTGACTACGAGGCGCGGATGATCGCCGCCGAGGCCCTGAGCCGGCTGTGACCGGCGCCGACGACCGATCGCTGATCGCCGCGTTCCTGGAAATGATGGCTGCCGAGGCGGGCGCCGCGCCCAATACGCTGCTCGCCTATGAACGCGACCTGCGCGGCGCGTCCGCGCTTCTCGACGGTCGGCTTGCCGCTGCCTCGGGCAATGCGCTCCACCGCCTCGGAGAAGCCTGGATGCCGCTCATGCGCGCGACCGTGGCGCGCAAGGCTGCGGCGCTGCGCCGCTTCTTCGGTTTCCTCGTCGACGAGGGACATCGCCGCGACGACCCTTCGGCAGCATTGCCCCGCCCAGGTGCCGAACGGCCGCTTCCCAAGGTGCTCGATCGCGGCGCGGTGGACGCGCTTTTCACCGAGATCGAGCGTCGCCGCGTGGATGCCGGCGACCGCGCGTCCTTGCGCCTCGCCGCGCTCGTCGAGCTCCTCTACGGCTCGGGCCTGCGCGCGACCGAGCTCGTTTCGCTGCCGCGTCACGCCATCGCTTCCGACAAGCCGTTTCTGATCCTGCGCGGCAAGGGCGGGCGTGAGCGGCTGGTGCCGATTTCGGACCGCGCCCGGCAAGCGGTCGGCGCCTGGGCAGCGACCGTGCCGCGCGAAAGCCTGTGGCTGTTCCCTTCGGGACGCAGGCATTTGACCAGGGTGAGGCTCTATCAGTTGCTGAAGGAGGCCGGAGCCGCCGCCGGGATTCCGCCGGAGCGCATCAGCCCCCACGTCCTCAGGCACGCGTTCGCCACCCATTTGCTCGAGGGCGGCGCCGATCTGCGCGCGCTGCAGCTGCTCCTCGGCCATGCCGACATCGCGACCACCCAAATCTACACCCATGTCGACAGCAGGCGCCTGGTCGAGCTGGTCAACAGCCGCCACCCGCTCGTTGACGCGCGGGCGAAGCGCGCCTAACCGCCGGGCCCCATGGCTGCCTTTCTGGATTTCGAGAAGCCGGTTGCCGAGCTCGATGCTCGCATCGCCGAGTTGCGCGACACCGCGCAATCGGGCTCGCTCGACATCGCTTCCGAGATCAGGAAGCTGCAGGCCAAGGCCGACAAGATGCTTCGCGAAACCTATGCCAAGCTCACGCCATGGCAGAAGACGCAGGTCGCGCGGCATCCGGACCGGCCCCATTTCCGCGACTATGTGGCAAGCCTGATCGAGGATTTCGTGTCCCTCGCGGGGGACAGGGCGTTCGGCGACGATCAGGCGATCATCGGCGGACTCGGCACGCTGGGCGGACGCAAGGTGATGCTGATCGGTCACGAGAAGGGCGGCGATACCGCAAGCCGCCTCAAGCACAATTTCGGCATGGCCAAGCCGGAGGGCTACCGCAAGGCGATACGGTTGATGCGCCTGGCCGACCGGTTCGGGCTCCCCGTCGTGACCCTGGTCGACACGATGGGCGCCTTCCCCGGGATACAGGCGGAAGAACGCGGCCAGGCCGAAGCCATCGCACGCGCCATCGAGGAATGTTTGACGCTGTCGGTGCCCTTCGTGACCGCGATCGTCGGCGAGGGCGGATCGGGCGGCGCGATCGCGCTGGCCGCCGCAAATCGCGTCCTCATGCTGGAAAATTCGGTCTATTCGGTGATCTCACCCGAGGGCTGCGCCTCGATCCTGTGGCGGACGGCCGACAAGGCCGCCGAGGCTGCCGAGGCGATGCGGATCACCGCCGCGGACCTTCAGCAGCTCGGGGTCGTCGACCGGATCATCGCCGAACCGGTGGGGGGTGCCCATCGCGATCCGGCCGCGGTTGCGGCGGCATTGGGCGAAGCGCTGGGCGAGGAGCTCGATACGCTTGCCAAAAGCAGCGGCGCGGCGCTGCGCGCGGCGCGCCGCGCCAAATATCTTGCGATAAGCTGAAAATATTGTCCGGAACCTGGACGGAACGCGCAGGTGCCGCCCAATCAATTGGCGCTCAGGACCGTATTGTCGACATAGTTCCACATGTTGATCGTGGTGCTGGCGACGCCCCGCAGCGCCGTCAGCATTGCCAGCACCACGAGAGCGAGAATCAGCCCATATTCGACGGCCGTGGCTCCCTTATCGTCGCTGCGCAACTTCGATAGTTGTCCCATCCCTAGTCCCCAAGCCGCGTATATTTGTCCCACACGACATCGGGAATAGGTGGTTTGTCGTTAACGCAATGCTATCGGACATCGTTACAGTGGAAAAAAATCCGACAATGACTGTGGTGGCCGCGGCGCTGGTCGATTTCGAGGGCCGCATCCTTCTCCAGCAGCGCGCGGAGGGGCGCCGCTTTGCCGGCATGTGGGAATTTCCAGGCGGCAAGATCGAGCCGGGCGAAACTCCGGAGCGCGCGCTGATCCGCGAGTTGGAGGAGGAATTGGGCATCCACACCGACAGCGCGTGCCTCGCGCCGGCGACCTTCGCCAGCCATGAATCCGACGTCGGGCACATGCTGCTGCTCATCTATATCTGCCGCAAGTGGCGCGGTTCGCCCGCGCCGCTCGACGCGAGCGCGTTGCGTTGGGTGAGGCCCAACGAAATGTACGGGCTCGACATGCCGCCTGCCGACAAGCCGCTGATCGGATTGCTGGACGCGCTCGTTTAGGATCAGGCCTCGGGAGGCGACCAGGCGGTGAGATGGATGATCTCCAATCGCTCCGTCGTCTTTCCATCGGCATCGCGATAGGCGGCGAATTCGGCGGCGGCGGCGGCGGCGGCAAAGCGCGTCAGCGGGGGCGCACGGCCGGCCAGCACGTTGGTTGCGCCCAGCGCGCGCAGATCCCCGACCAGATCCGCCAGACGCGAGAATCGTATGTCGAGGGCGTGGCAGTCGGCGACCGGCATTCTGAAACCGGCACGGAGCAGCAAATCCCCGGCGGCCCGCACGTCGATCTGCGGATGGACGCGCGCCGCGGCGCCGCCGCCGGCGGCGAGGTCACCGGCCATCATCGCCCCTTTCAGTCGCGGCAAGCTGCCGGCGCCGGCGAAGGCGGCGAGGAACAGGCCGTCGGGACGCAGCGCGCGGCGGATCAGGACCAGGGCGCCCGGCAGGTCGTTGACGGTGTCCAGCGCACCTGCCGACACGATGAGATCGAAGCGCGCATCGCCGAACGGCAGGCGATCTTCGTCGCACTGCGCGCCGGCATTGCGGCGCGCAAATGCGAAGCCCGGATCGGCCGAGGTGACCGCCATGCCGCGCGCGGCCAGCGCTTTGGCGATTCGCCCGTCGGCGCAGCTGAGATCGAGCGCTTCCGACAAGGGCCGAGTGACCAGCCCGATCCGTTCGATGAGCTCGTCGGCCACGAGCCGGCGCAGATAATCGGCGCCGCCTTGCGCACGCGCCGCGCGATCGCGGCGCACGCGGCGCAGCCGGCGGTCGAAGGGGCCGTCGTCCATCCCGGGCTTGTGCCGGTCGGCGCAGTCGGCGACAAGCCGGTCATGCAGCTGATGGCCCTCGCGCAGCACACCGCTCATTCGATTCTCGACTTCGCCTTGCCGCCGCGCTGTCCCGGGTGCGGCAGCATCACCGGCCAGGCGCACAATTTCTGTCTCGATTGCTGGATGAAGCTCGATTTCCTCGGTGAGCCGTGCTGCGCCTGTTGCGGTGTCCCGTTCGCCTATGAAGGCGACAATGCGCTGTGCGGCGGATGCCTCGCCGAGCCGCCCCGCTACGACCGGCTGCGCGCAGCCGTCGCCTACGGCCCGATCGCCCGCCAAGTCGCCCTGAAGCTCAAATATGGCCGCCGGCCTGGCGTGGCCGAGACCCTGGCATCGTTCATGCTTCGCCATGTGCGTGACATGGAGGCGGATGCGATCCTCGCGCCGGTGCCGCTGCACCGGTGGCGGATCTGGAAGCGCGGCTACAATCAGGCGGCGCTGATCGCTTCGGCGCTGGCGCGTCGCTCGGACCGGCCGTGCAGCCTGGCATTGTTTCGCCGGCACCGCGCGACGCCGTCGCTGCGCGGCCTGGGCCGACGCGAGCGGGCGCTCGCGGTAAGAGGCGCGTTCGAGGTTCCCGCGGCGCACGTGCCGCTCATCGCCGGACGGACCGTGATCCTGGTCGACGACGTCTATACCAGCGGCGCGACCGCCAATGCCTGCGCCCGCGCGCTCAAGCGGGCCGGTGCCGGAAAGGTGAATATGATTTGCTGGGCACGGGTTGTTGCCGGCGACGATCATCGAGCTTGAAGCAGGAGCTGAACCATGGCGCGCGTCGAAATCTATACCAAGTTCCTTTGTCCCTATTGCGCACGGGCGAAACGGCTCTTCGACAGCAAGGGCGTCGGATATGAAGAATATGACATCACCATGGGCGGGGAAAAGCGCGTGCAGATGATCCAGCGCGCCGGCGGCCGCACGACCGTGCCGCAGATATTCATCGACGATCGGCATATCGGCGGATCGGACGATCTCGCGGCGCTGGAACGCAAGGGCCAGCTCGATCCTTTGTTGGCCGGATAGCGTCCGATGAAGATCGCCCTCTACCAAGCGCGCACCG
This sequence comes from Allosphingosinicella sp., assembly GCA_035248285.1. GTDB lineage: Bacteria > Pseudomonadota > Alphaproteobacteria > Sphingomonadales > Sphingomonadaceae > Allosphingosinicella. Next base: position 17,402 of record DATFHP010000081.1, read on the forward strand.
GCATCGATCCTGTCGCCAATGCCGCCGATCTGGTCGCCGCCATCGGCGAGGCCGCCAGGGGCGGTGCGGTCATGCTGTTCACGCCTGAGATGAGCGGTCTGCTCGATCGGGATCGGTCGCGCGCCGCGCCGCATCTCGTCGCCGAGGCCGACGACCAGGTGCTGGCCGCGGTCCGCCGCGCCGCGGCGCGCGAGAAGATCTGGGTCCACCTCGGCTCGCTCGCGCTTGCCGCCGAAGATGGAAGCGGGCGGCTGTCCAATCGCGGATTCGTGATCGACGATGAAGGCAATGTTCGTGCACGCTACGACAAGATCCATCTTTTCGACGTCGATCTTCCCACCGGCGAAAGCTGGCGCGAGTCCGCGGCCTATGTTGCCGGCGGCAAAGCGATGGTGGTCGATACGCCGGTCGGCCGGCTCGGGCTTTCGATCTGCTACGATCTGCGTTTTCCCGACCTTTACCGCGCGCTCAGCGATGCCGGCGCCATCCTCTTCAGCATCCCCGCAGCCTTCACCGTGCCGACCGGCGAGGCGCATTGGCATGTGCTGATGCGGGCACGGGCCATCGAGGCGGGCGTCTTCGTCATTGCCGCCGCTCAGGCCGGCCGGCACGAAGATGGGCGCGAAACCTACGGCCATTCGCTTGTCGTCGATCCCTGGGGGACTATATTGTTGGACATGGGGGGCGATCGGGGGATCGGCTTTGCGACGCTTGAACTCGACCGCGTGGAGCAGGTGCGCTCGCGTCTTCCAGCGATCAGGCACCGCCGCAAGATCGGACAGCCGGAGTTATCGTAGGTGATTGTTTTCGATTTGAGATGCCAGCCCGCCGGCCACGTTTTCGAGGCCTGGTTTGCGTCGACCGACGATTATGAATCCCAACGGAAGCGCGGGCTTGTCGAATGTCCGCTGTGCGCGTCTCCGTCGATCGAGAAGGCGGTGATGGCGCCGCGGGTGGGCGCCAAGAGCAATCAGCCTTCCGTCCCCCAAGCTCCCAATCTGGTCGGCGGCAATCCCAACGACGTCAAAGCGATGCTCGCCGCCTTGGCCGAGGTGCAAAGGCGGATCCTCGAGAAGTCGGATTATGTCGGCGAGCGTTTCGCCGATGAAGCGCGCGCCATCCATCTCGGCGAGGCCGCGGAACGGGCGATCTACGGCAAAGCGACAAAGGCCGAGACCGACAGCCTGATCGAGGATGGCATCCCCGTTGCTCAGTTGCCCTTGCCGGTCGCTATCCCCGGTGAGGAGAATTGATCGTCCGCGCGGCGCGCCCAGCCGCGCTCACAGTTCGACTACATAATGATCGAGGTGCTCGACGAACTCCTCCTCGGTCATATCATGGGTAAGCACCGCTTCCATCATTCGCCCAAAGAGGGTGTCGTCAGGCATTCTCAAATCATAGCCGTTCACAATTAGGAAGGCGGTCAATGAAACAGCGCCAGTTCATTTATTACCGTCGTTGAACCCATGATTGCGGACGATCGCCATACAGAGATGAACAGCGAGAACGAGCAGATCGTCTTCGCCACCGTAATGGAAACTGTTCTTGGGGTTATCGATGGCACTTCGGATGAGGTTTTCATCCTTGATGCCGTGAAGGCCTCTAAAGCGTTCGATTTGCTCGACGTTGGTTTCTAGGACTTCCTCGAACGTCAGCCAGCGAGGTTCATCGGCCAAGGTATTCCAACGTCTTAGAGTATCGATCGGTTATTTCAGCTCGAACTGCCTTCATATCGCTGTCGGGTTGTGGACGCGCGCTGAGCTTCCGACGTACTACGACGGCCTCTTGTCTCAACGCGCTCATAATGTCCTCCTCGACCCCGAAAACATGATGTTGCGAAGTGGATATGTCAACAAATCGTTGGAAAGCAGTTTCCACTCATCGGCTCCGTTCTGTTCCGGATGAGGGTTGCCCCGCAAAGCCCGAAACCCTAGGAAAACCGCCACGACCCCGTAGCTCAGCAGGATAGAGCATCAGATTCCTAATCTGAGGGCCACAGGTTCGAATCCTGTCGGGGTCACCATCTCTCCCCCTTAGGCCGCGAGAGCGCGTTCGATGACCCTGCTGAGTAGAATCTTCGCCCACGATCCCGAAGGAATCGCGTTCAGCGCCGGCGGCGACCTGGAGGGCGTCGGCGGCGGCAGCGTCACCTATCGGCAATTCGCCGAAGATGTCGACGTCATGGCCTTCTGGCTCCACGAGCAAGGAATCTCCACCGGCACCAGGCTGGGCATCCATTTGAACGACAGCAGCTATTGGGTGTGGGTGGCGCATCTCGCGGCGATCCGGCTGGGCGCCTGCCATATGACCGGCAGCCCTGAAATGAGCCGAAGGAAGGCGCTGGGTCTCGAGGCTTTCCTGATCGGCAGATCCGAGCCGAGCGAGGTCGCCGAGCCGGTGCGATTGCTGGTCGCAGAGCGGTTCAGCCTCGAACCGCTCGCGCGCCAGCTCGGCGTCGAGCCGCGCGTCTGGCCGGATCGCTCCGCCGAACTGCGCGCTTCGCGGCTTGCCCTGACGTCGGGCACGACCGGAATGCCGCGCGCGCTGCTGTGGGATTACGACATGATCTGCGCACGCGTGGCGCAGGCCGGGGACAACGCCGGGCCCACCCAGGCGACGCGCCTCTATCCGGCGCTCGGCGTGATGACGACGGCCGGCTTTCGCTATCCGCTGGCGGTGTGGCAGGCGGGCGGCACCGTCTTCCGAAGAGGGCGCCACGACGAAGTTGCCGCGCCATCGTGGTCGCCGCTGGAGAGAAGCAACCTTCTCGTCACTTCGCCCATAAACCTCGGCAACGCGCTCGGCCGTGTGCGAGGACCGTGGCCTGGGCGGGACGAACGGACGATCATCGTGCTTGGCGGGCGTCTGCCGATCGCCCAGCGCGACAAGGCCCTGGAGGACGCCTGCGTGCGCCTGCTGATTCACTACGGGTCGACCGAGACCGGCAATGTCGCCTCGGGCGATGCGGCGCTGCTCGATCGGCATCCTGGCGCCGTCGGCTATGCACGCGCCGATGCCGAGATCGAGATGGTGGACGACCAGGATCGCCCGGTCGGCAGAGGAAGCACCGGAATCGTCCGTATCCGCACGGCCGCAATGTGCGCCGGCTATCTGGCCGATACCGGCGGCGGCAAGGAATCGTCCGAATTCCGTGACGGCTGGTTCTATCCCGGGGATCGGGGCATTCTTCATGACGACGGCTTGATCGCCATCGCCGGCCGCTCGAGCGACGCGGTCAATCTTGGCGGCCTCAAATTGTCGCTGGCCGATATCGAGGGCAAGCTGAGGCAAATTGCCGCGTTCACCGATCTTTGCGTGATTCCGGTGAGCTTGGCTCAAGGCGCACTGGTTGCGATTGTCGTGACGCTCGCCGCCGATGCGGACCGCAAGTCTTTGCCTGGGAAAGTGAAAAAGACATTGCCTTTGGGCTGTCCGTTCCGCATCGTGCCGGTTCGGCGCGTGCCGCGAAACGCGATGGGCAAGGTGCCGAGGGGTGAAATCGCCAAGCAGTTGATTCCGATCCTGCAAGCGGCGGCGGGGGAGCGCGAGAAACGTGTCGCACGTCGAAGACAGTGAACCGCCGGCTGCGCTGACGGCCCCGCGCCCGCGGCTCACCGCCACGCTGAACGGCGGCGCGCGCGCGTTCGATCCCACCGCGACGCATGTGGTCGGCGTGCTGATCGGCGAAGGCGTCGGCCATGAAGTTGTGCCGGTCGCGCTGGCGATGCTCGACGTGCTGCGCGCGAAGACTTCCCGCCGTTTCGATATCCGCGCCGGCGGGCTGATCGGATATCCCGCCAAGGAGGTGTTCGGATCGAGCTTGTCGCATGAGGTGGTGGGTTTCGCCGCCGACATTTTTGACAGCGGCGGCGCATTGTTCTGCGGCCCCGGCGGCGAGCGCTTCGTCTATGAGCTCCGTCGCGCGTTCGATCTCTATTGCAAATATACGCCGCTCGAGCCGCTGCCCGAGCTTCGCGGCGCCGGTGCCTTGCGCGCGAGCACGGTCGATGGCGCCGACATCATTGCGGTGCGCGAGAATATGGGCGGCATCTACCAGGGCGAATGGGCGCTCGACGTCGATAGCGAGGGTGCCCGGACGGCGCGGCACGACTTTTCCTATTCGGATGCGCAGATTCGGCGGATCCTGCACGTGGCGATGCGTCTTGCGGCGACGCGGAAGGGACGCGTCCATGTCATCCTCAAGCCCGGCGGCATTCCTTCGATCTCCCAATTGTGGCGCATCTGTGCGGACGATCTTGCCGCCGACTACGGTATCGATTTGATCGAGCAGGAGATCGACAACGCGGTCTATCAGCTGATCGCGGACCCCAGCCAGTTCGACGTCCTGGTTTCGCCGAACATGTTCGGCGATGTCCTGGCCGATTGCGGATCGTTGCTGCTCGCGTCCCGCGGCCTCTCCTATTCGGGGAATTTCGGCGATCGGGGGCGCTCCGCCTTCCAGACCGGGCACGGCGCCGCGCGCGATATCGCCGGCAAGGATGTCGCCAATCCGATCGGCCAGATATTCGCGCTGGGGATGATGCTGCGCGAAAGCTTCGATTGGCCCGAGGCCGACAGCGCGCTCCGCGCCGCAGTGCGGACGACCCTGCGGCAGGGTCTGTGCACGCACGATATCGCGATGCCGGGGCATGAGCCGCTGGGCACCACCGCCTTCGGGGCGAAGCTGAAAGCCAATCTCGAGGCAATATTGGAGGATCATGATTTGTGAGCCCGGCCACGGCGCTCCTGCTCGTCGACGTCCAGAATGATTATCTCGCGCACGCCGGCCTCTACCCTGACCGATCCAGCCTGATCGCGGCCGTTGGCCGCCTGCTGGCCCTGGCACGGGCGCGCGGATGGCCGGTTTTCCATGTCCAGACGCGCGCTTCCCCCGATGGCTCGAACTGGATGCCGCATTGGCATGCGCAAGGCCGCGGTCTCTGCATCGAGGGAAGCGCCGGCGCCGAGTCGCCGCCCGAGGCACGGCCGGCGCCAGGCGAGACCGTGCTCGCCAAGAGCCATTACAGCGCATTCCAGAATGCCGAGCTCGCGCCGCTGCTCGAACGGTCGGGCGTCGAAAGGCTGGTGGTGGCCGGCGTGCACAGCCACGCGTGCATCCGGGCCAGCGTGACCGACGCCTACGCACACGGCTTGAACGTGGTGCTGCCGATCGAGGCGATCGGATCCTACGATCCCGAACATGGCGCGCTCGCCCTCGAATGGCTGGACGGCCGCGCCGCGCGATGCCTGTCGCTGTCGCAGCTGGAAGGAGAGGGCGCCGCCGGTCCCGAACGGCTCGTCCGCGCGCCGCTTTGGCAGCATCGCAATCCTTCGGACCAGTCGGAGGTCCTCTTCGAGACTCCGCTCATGGATCGCGGCGAAGTGTTCGCCGCCGCGGACCTTCTGGCACCGAAGTCGCTCGGCTGGGCGGCGATCCCAATAGCGGAGCGCGCGCAGCGGCTTCGGTCTTGGCGCGATCGCCTTGCCGCGGATCGGGAGGGCTGGATCGACGCTTTGGTGCGCGATGTCGGCAAGCCGCGCCGCGACGCCGAAGGCGAACTCGCCTACGCCTTCGCCTTGCTCGACCATATCTGTGACACGCTCTCGGATGGCGAAGCCGAGGGCGGCCGCGAGATACGCTATCGGCCGCATGGGATGGTGGGACTGGTCACGCCCTGGAACAACCCGTTCGCCATTCCGATCAGCAAGATCGCGCCGGCGCTCGGCTTCGGCAACGTTGCGCTATGGAAGCCGGCCTTACCCGCCGCCGCATTGTCGGAGCGGCTGATGCGGAGTCTTGCCGATGCGGACCTCGGCGAATGCGTCAGCCTCGTCTCCGGCGATGCGGCCGCCGGCCAGGCGGTGGTTCAGGCGCCTGGGGTGGGGGCCATCTCCTTCACCGGCTCGATCGCGGCCGGACGGCAAATCATTCAGCGATGCGGCCGGCTCACGCGTCCGCTGCAGGCCGAGCTCGGCGGCAACAATGCTGCGATTGTCCTTGCCGCCGACGATATCGCGCCGGTCGCGCGCGATCTTGCCGGGGCGATGTTCAGCTTCGCAGGTCAGCGCTGTACCGCGATTCGCCGCGTGATCGTCGAGTCCGGCCAATTCGACGCCTTCGCCGGTGCCCTGGCGGCGGCTGTCGAGGATTTGCGCATCGGCGACCCGTCGGATGCCGCCACACAGGTCGGGCCGGTGATCTCCGCGGGCGTGCGCAGCCGGTTGCTCGACGGCATCGGAGAGGCGCTCGCCGCCGGGGCGCGGCTGGTGACCGGTGGAGACATGCCGGCGCATTGTGCCGAGGCCGGCTGCTGGTTGAACCCGACCGTGTTGACCGGCCTCGCCGACGATTCTCCGCTGTTGCGCGAGGAGATGTTCGGGCCGGTGGTTGCGCTCACGGCGGCGCGCGACCTGGACGATGCGCTGGACCAGCATAATCGCTTCGAGCAGGGGCTGCTGGGCGCGATCTACACCCAGGATGAGGCGAGCCAGGCGCGCTTTCTCGACCGAGCCGAGGCCGGTTTGCTCCTCGTCAACCAGGCGCGGCCGGCATTCTCGGCTGCCGGTCCATTCGTCGGGTGGAAGGCCTCCGGCTATGGTCTTCCCGAACATGGTCGCTGGAACCGGGACGTCTATACGCGTGTGCAGGCCGTCTACCGCCGCAACGGGCCGGTCTAGCGCGCGGGTGGTCTTGGTCCGCAATTCGGATTATCAGGCCGCTCCGGCGCGACGTGGAGGAGCTTTCGATGAGGTCTGGCGAGGAACCGGCAGACGGCGATCTGGTGCAGGCGTCGCCAAAAATCTCGGTCCCGGAAGACGTGCAGGAGGCGGTCCGCACCCTGATTCGCTGGGCGGGCGACAATCCTGATCGCGAAGGTCTTCGCGACACGCCGTCACGCGTGGGCCGGGCGTGGAAGGAATATGCGCGCGGCTATGAGGAAGATCCGGCCCGTCATCTCAGCCGAACCTTCGAAGAGGTGGGCGGCTATGACGAGATCGTGCTGCTCAAGGACATTCCGTTCCAATCCCATTGCGAGCATCATCTGGCGCCGATCATCGGCAAGGCGTCGATCGCCTATCTCCCCAATGATCGCGTCGTGGGCATCTCGAAGCTGGCGCGGGTGCTGCACGGTTTTGCCCGCCGTCTGCAGGTTCAGGAGCGGCTCAATGCCGAGGTCGCCGATTGCCTGTGGGAGAATCTCAAGCCGCAGGGAGTCGCGGTGGTGATCGAGGCGAGTCATTCGTGCATGACGGCACGCGGCGTGCGCACGCCGGGCGTCATGATGACTACCAGCCGGATGATGGGCGTCTTTAGAGAAGACGAAAGAAGTCGAAGAGAAGTTCTTGCTTTAATGGGATATTAGATTCCCCTCTCGCTACGCCTGTCGGTGTGGCGAAAGGGTGAAGGCGAAAAAAGGGCCGCCGATCCTGACGGAAAGGCGGCCCTTCGAATCTATGGAAAGCGGATCTACGCTTCGCTTGGGGGTTCGTCTTCCGGAGCGGTGGCTTCGTCAGCCGTCGCGGCCTCCGGCGCAACCGCCTCTTGCGGGATTGTGCCCGGTTCGGCGTGAACGTCGAACTGTTCGGTGAAGCCGGCCTCTTCGCGTTCGAACATGTCGGCCATGACATTGACGCCCTGCGCCTGCAGCTCGGCTTCCTCGGGCGAGCGCGCGACATTGACCCTGATCGTCACGGCAACCTCGGGATGGAGCGCGACGCGCACCTCGTGCATGCCGATCCCCTTGATCGGGCGGTCGAGCACGATCTGGTTCTTGGCGATCTTGTGGCCGTCCGCCTCAAGCACCTCGGTGAGGTCGCGTGCCGAAACCGAGCCGTAGAGCTGGCCGGTGTTCGAAGCCTGGCGGATCAGCTGGACGGTGACTCCGTCGACCGACTTGGCCTCTTTCTCCGCGTCCTTGCGGCGCTCTTCATTGTCGGCTTCGATGCGCGCGCGATTGCTCTCGAAGACCTTGCGGTTGGCTTCGTTGGCGCGCAGCGCCTTGCCGCGCGGCAGCAGGAAATTGCGGGCGTAGCCGTTCTTCACCTTCACCACATCGCCGATGTGGCCAAGCTTCTCGATCCGTTCGAGCAAGATGACGTCCATGGCGCCGCTCCTTATTTCACGACGTAGGGAAGGAGGCCGAGATGGCGCGCACGCTTGATCGCCTGGGCGAGCTCGCGCTGCTTGCGGGCCGAAACGGCGGTGATGCGGCTCGGCACGATCTTGCCGCGCTCCGAGACGAAGCCCTGGAGCAGGCGCACGTCCTTGTAATCGATCTTGGGTGCGTCATTGCCCGAAAAGGGGCAGCTCTTGCGGCGGCGGAAAAAAGGGCGTCCCATGATCAGATCCTCGCATCCATCTCGAAATCGTCGCGACCGCGGCCGCGTCCGCCGCGATCCCCGTCGTCGCGGTCGCCGCGTCCGCGTCCGCCGCGATCGCGCTCGCTGCGGCGCATCATCGCCGACGGGCCAGCCTCGTGCTCGTCGACGCGCACGGTCATGTAGCGGATCACATCCTCGTTGATCTGCGTCTGGCGCTCGAGTTCGGCGACGAGCGGCGCGGGCGCGTCGATCTCGAGCATCACATAATGCGCCTTGCGGTTCTTCTGGATGCGGTAGGCGAGACTGCGAAGACCCCAGGTCTCGGTCTTGACGACCTTACCGCCATTGTCCTCGATGATCTTGGTGGCGTTCTCCGCCAGCGCGTCGACCTGGGGCTGGGCCAGATCCTGACGCGCGAGAAAGACATGCTCGTAAAGCGGCATGGCGCTGTTCCTTTCTTGGCCGATTGCTGACGCCGCGCACTGCGGTCGCCCCTCCGGCTGTCGTCTAAAAAAGCCGGGGCGGGAAGCCGAGCCTCCGCCCCGATGCGGGTGCATTTAGCGGATTTGCCGCGAAAGGCAAGGAGGACAGGCGCGGGTTGACCACGCCGCGCCGCCTGCCTAGGCGCGCAGCGACAGGAGGGGCGATGCGCGCATTCATTTTTCCCGGCCAGGGTAGCCAGTCGGTGGGTATGGGCAAGGCGCTTGCCGAAGCGAGCGGCGCGGCGCGCGCGCTCCTGCAGGAAACCGACGATGCGCTGGAACAGCATCTCTCCCGCCTGATGGCCGAAGGTCCGGAGGACGAACTCACGCTCACCGAAAACGCCCAGCCGGCGATCATGGCCAATGCGCTGGCCGTGCTTCGCGTGATCGAGGTCGAAGCCGGAATTTGTCTCGCCGACAAGGCGGACTACGTCGCCGGGCACAGCCTGGGAGAATATTCGGCGCTTGCCGCGGCAGGCACGTTCGACATCGCGACGACGGCGCGCCTGCTCAAGCTTCGCGGCCGCTCGATGCAGGCTGCGGTTCCGGTCGGCGAGGGCGCGATGGCCGCCCTGCTGGGCCTCGATTTCGATGCTGTGGCAGCGGTTGCCGAGGAGGCCGCGCAGGGGCAAGTGTGTACCGCCGCCAACGACAATGCGCCCGGCCAGGTCGTCGTCTCCGGCCATCGCGCCGCCGTCGAGCGCGCGATCGAAATCGCCAAGCAGAAAGGGGCGAGGAGGGCGATGTTGCTGCCGGTGTCCGCGCCGTTCCACTGCGCGCTGATGGCACCGGCCGCGCAGGCGATGGAGGCTGCGCTCGGCGAGGCGGAGATGAACCCGCCGGTGGTGCCGCTTTATGCCAATGTCTCGGCGGCCGCGGTCACCGACATGGCCGAAATCCGCAGGCTGCTGGTCGAGCAGGTGACGTCCCGGGTGCGCTGGCGCGAAAGCGTCGCCGCGATGACCGAGGCCGGAGTGACGCATTTCGTCGAGCTTGGCGGCAAGGTGCTGGGGCCGATGGTCAAGCGCATCGCTCCCGATGCCGCCACGACCAGTGTCGTCTCGATGGACGACATCGAGGCGCTGGTGAAGGAGCTCTGATATGTTCGATCTGGGCGGCATGACCGCGCTTGTGACCGGTGCTTCGGGAGGAATCGGATCGGCGATCGCGGAGGCACTGAGCGCGCAGGGCGCGCGCGTCGCCTTGTCGGGAACGCGTGCCGACGCGCTGGACGCGGTCAAAGAGCGTATCGGCGGCGAAAATGTGGTCATTCCCTGCGATCTTTCCGATTCCGCCGCCGTCGATGCCCTCGTTCCGCGGGCCGTCGAGGCGCTCGGACAGCTCGATATCCTGGTCAACAACGCCGGCATAACGCGCGACAATCTCGCCATGCGGATGAAGGACGAAGAGTGGAGCGACGTGATTCGCGTCAATCTCGAAGCCGCCTTCCGGCTCGCGCGCGCTGCGCTGAAGCCGATGATGCGGGCGCGTTTCGGGCGGATCATCTCGATCACTTCGGTAGTCGGATCGATGGGAAATCCCGGCCAGGCCAATTACGCGGCTTCGAAGGCGGGCCTGGTCGGCATGTCCAAGGCGCTGGCGCAGGAGGTGGCGAGCCGCGGGATCACGGTCAATTGCATCGCTCCCGGCTTCATCACCTCGCCGATGACCGATGCCCTGGCCGATGCCCAGAAAGAGGCCTTGCTGGGCCGCATCCCGGTGGCGCGGCTCGGCGATCCCGCCGACGTCGCCGCGGCGGCGCTCTATCTGGCCAGCCGCGAGGCCGCCTATGTCACGGGCCAGACTATCCATGTGAATGGCGGAATGGTGATGATCTGAAGCCAAAGCGGCGGGCGCGAGCAAGCCCTTGGCATGGTCTTTTGCGCGCGTTGCCGACCCCTTGCCGCGACCCGCGGCAGCGGCTAGGGCAATGCCCGAACAAGCCTGGAGGAAGGTGAATATGAGCGAGACCGCCGAGCGGGTTAAGAAGATCGTCGTCGAGCATCTGGGCGTCGAGGCCGAGAAGGTCAGCGAGGAAGCCAGCTTTATCGACGATCTCGGTGCCGACAGCCTCGACATCGTCGAGCTTGTCATGGCCTTCGAGGAAGAGTTCGGGGTCGAGATCCCCGACGACGCCGCCGAGAAGATCACCACCGTGAAGGATGCGATCGATTATATCGAGGCGAACAAGGGCTGACCTTTTTCCGGCGATGCCGCCGGCCGGCGGATCGAGCCGCTTTGTTCGAAACGGCTCCCCGTCCATGGCCGGGGAGCCGTTTTCCGTCTGATCACAGGAGTTTTCCGTCATGCGCCGCGTAGTCGTGACCGGTCTTGGCCTCGTGACCCCGCTGGGTGGGGACGTGGAGACCAGCTGGAACAATCTGATCGCCGCCAAGAGCGGCGCGAGCCGCATCACGCGCTTCGACCCGTCCGACCAGGCGTGCCAGATCGCCTGCGAGGTCAAGCCGCCGGAGCATGAATATGGCTTCGATCCTGCCAAGCGGGTGGATCACAAGGTCCAGCGCCAGGTCGATCCGTTCATCATCTACGGAATCGATGCGGCGGGCCAGGCGATCGAGGATGCCGGCCTCACCGAAATGTCGGAGGAGGAGCGCCTACGTGCCGGCGTTTCGATCGGCTCGGGCATCGGCGGCCTGCCGGGTATCGAGAGCGAGTCGATCGTTCTCAAGGAGAAGGGGCCGCGTCGCGTCAGCCCGCATTTTGTCCACGGGCGCCTGATCAATCTCATTTCAGGCCAGGTGTCGATCAAATACGGCTTGATGGGCCCCAATCACGCGGTCGTGACGGCCTGCTCGACCGGCGCGCATTCGATCGGCGATGCCGGCCGCATGATCGCAATGGACGATGCCGACGTGATGCTTGCGGGCGGTGCGGAAAGCGCGCTGTGCCCGCTCGGAATTGCCGGCTTCGCGCAGGCGCGTGCGCTGTCGACCAATTTCAACGACCAGCCCGAGCGCGCGAGCCGTCCCTATGACAAGGACCGCGACGGCTTCGTGATGGGCGAAGGCGCCGGCGTCGTGGTGCTCGAGGAATATGAACGGGCGGTGCGTCGCGGTGCCAAGATCTACGGCGAGCTCGTCGGCTATGGCATGTCGGGCGACGCCTATCACGTCACCGCTCCGCATCCCGAGGGCGCGGGGGCGTACCGTGCGATGGAAATGGCGATGAAGCGATCGGGGCTGGGTCTGTCCGACATCGACTATATCAACGCGCATGGCACATCGACGCCGCTGGGCGACGAACTCGAGCTTGGCGCCGTCCGGCGCCTGTTCGGCAATGCGATCGGCAATCTCTCGATGAGCTCGACCAAGTCCGCGATCGGCCATTTGCTCGGCGGCGCCGGCGCCGTCGAGGCGATTTTCTGCCTGCTCGCGATGCGCGATCAACTGGTTCCTCCGACGCTCAACCTCGACAATCCGAGCGAGGGCACGGCCGGAGTCGACCTGGTGCCGCACACGGCCAAAAAGCGGTCGGTGAAAGCGGTCCTCAACAACAGCTTCGGCTTTGGCGGAACCAACGCCAGCCTGGTGATGCGCGCGCTCTAAGCGAATCGTGACGGCACGCCGGACCCTGCTCGCAGCGATCGTCGGGGCCGCGCTGCTGCTCGCCGGCTTTCTGTTCATCGGCCCATGGTTCAGCATTGCCGGAAGGCCCGATGCGGAGCATCCCGTGACCCTGATCGTCGCGCGCGGCGATACGCTGGCGGCGGCCGCCGGCAAGCTGGAGCAGGCCGATCTCATAAGCTCGAAGTCACGGTTCCTGCTGCTCGCCCGTCTGCTGGGGCCGCATCGGCCGATCAAGGCCGGCGAATATGCCTTTTACCCAAGCGGCGGATGGCGCCGGTATCTGGTCACGATGCAATCGGGCCGGTCGATCGAGCGCCTCGTCACCATCCCCGAGGGAATGCCGTCGATCCTGGTTTACGAACGCCTGATGCGCGCGCCTGCGCTGACCGGTGCCATCGCGGTACCCGCCGAGGGTTCGGTGCTGCCCGAAAGCTACACCTACCAGCGCGGCGAAGCCCGCCAGGCGGTGCTCGCGCGCATGCAACGGGCGATGACGCGCACGCTCGATCGCCTTTGGCGCGAGCGCAAGCCGCAGAGCGTGGTCAAGAGCAAGCAGGAGGCGTTGATCCTTGCCTCGATCGTCGAAAAAGAGACCGGCAAGCCTTCCGAGCGCCGGATGGTGGCCGGCGTCTATTCGAATCGGCTGCAGCAGGGAATGAAGCTCGATGCCGATCCGACGGTCATCTATCCGATCACCAAGGGCAAGGCGCTCGGCCGACGCATTCTTCAATCCGAGCTGCGCGCCGACAACGGCTACAACACTTATGTGATGGCCGGTCTTCCCGCCGGACCGATCGCCAACCCCGGCCGGGCCTCGCTCGCGGCCGTGCTCGATCCTGCTCCCACCGACGCATTATTCTTCGTTGCCGACGGCACTGGCGGCCACGTCTTCGCGGCGACGCTGGCCGAGCATGAGGCCAACCGCCGCAAATGGTATGCCATCCGGCATGCGCGTGGAGAGATGTGAAAGGTTCGCCGCGCGCCCGCCGTTATTCCAGCGCTTCCGCGCGCACGTAACCGACGCGATGGTCGGATCGACGGTAGCCCCAGGCCCACCCGCCGGTCACGTCGAGCAAAGCGAATTCCTCGCCGCGGGTCAGCGCGAACATGTCCGGAGCGTCGTCGGACGGGCCGGAGCGCACAGGCGCGTCGCGGGTGCAAAGCCGATTGACGGGGCGTGCGTAATGCGGCGCGAAAATCTGGCCGGCGAGCGCTACGTCGGCAAGATCGTCGCGGAAGGCATGAATGTCGGGATCGAGGACGATCGACGGACCCGTCAGCACAAAGCGCTCAGCCGTGCTGGAGCAGGAATCCGGCGTCCTTGGCTTGCTTGTTCGCGGCGAGTTCCTGCTCGATGTTGCTTTCGAAGCTTTCAAGGAACTCCTGCCCGATGCTGGTCTTGGCGACGAAGACATTGCGCCTGTCCGCCTCGTCGCGAACCCGCCGCAGATAACCCAGCGTCCCGAGCGTATTCAAGGCGCGTGTTATCACCGGCTTCGATACGTCCAGAATCTGCGCAAGGCCACGCACGGTGTGCGGGCCCGGCGTCAGATACACCAGCAGCATCAAGGCCATCTGGCGATTGGTGAGGTCGGGCTGCCCAGATCGCACATAGGAAATGAGCGCATTCATCCATTTTGACAGGGCGCGAGTCGACACGATTGTTTCTCCGGGGACCAGCCCCAACGTTACGGAGCTACAACCAGTCAGCGTGCGTTTCGTTTCGTTAACTGTCGACAAATCGGCGTTAATCTCAGTCAGTCCCCCTGGCCGCCGCCAAATCTTTCGCCGAGCATAGTCCAGACGGCGCGCAGTCCGAGCGCGTCGCCGCCCTTGGGACGTCCGGGCTTGGCGGCGGGACGCCATGCATAGGTGTCGATATGCACCCAGTCGGCCTCTTCGGGCACGAACTTCTGCAAGAACAGCGCGGCCGTGATCGCGCCGGCCATCGGGGTGTCCGAAGCATTGGCGACGTCGGCGACATCGGAAGAGAGCATTTCGGCATAAGGCGCCCACAGCGGCAGCGGCCACAATGGGTCGTCCGCCGCCTCGCCGGCCCGCGCCAGTTGCTGGCGAAGCTCGTCGCGGTTGCAAAACAGCGCCGGCAGATCGGGCCCAAGCGCGGACCGGGCGGCGCCGGTCAGCGTCGCGAAATCGACGATCAGCGCCGGCTTGTCTTCGGCCGCTCTGGTAAGCGCGTCGGCAAGCACCAGCCGTCCTTCGGCGTCGGTATTGTCGACCTCGACGGTCAGGCCATTGCGGCTGTTGAGCACGTCGCCGGGCCGGAATGCGTCGCCCGAAACCGCATTGTCGACGGCGGAAATCAGGAGGTGAAGGCGGACGGGAAGCCGCCGCTTGACGATCAGCCGTGCCAGCGCCAGCGCATGCGCGGCTCCGCCCATGTCCTTCTTCATCAGCCGCATCGCGGACGAAGGCTTGATATCGAGCCCGCCCGAATCGAAACAAACGCCCTTGCCGATCACGGCGATTCGCGGCGCCTTTTTGTCGCCCCAGATCATCTCGACCAGGCGCGGCGCGCGATGGCTCGGCGCCGCGCGCCCCACCGCGGCGATCATCGGATAGCCTTGTTCGAGCGCTGCGCCGGTGATGGTCGCGAACTCGGCGCGGCTCTCCTTGGCCAGCTCGGAAACCGCGGCTTCCAGCTCGACCGGTCCCATGTCGCTGGCCGGGACGTTGATCAGATCGCGCACCTGGCAAGTCGCTTCGGCGACAAGGACGACCTCCTCGATGCGCGCAGCTGCGCTGGTGAGGAGAATGCGCGGTCCCGCCTTCGACGGATCCTTGCGGTACCGCTCGAACACATATTGGCCGAGCAGCCATCCGAGCATGGCGGGACCGGGATCGCCTTCCGCCAGCCGATACGTGCCTTCGGGCAAGGTCTCGGCCGCCTTGGCGAGGCACCAGCTGCTGAGCATGGAGGTGTCGGCGACCCCCAGGGCGGCGGACCATGTCGCGTTCCTGTCGCCGGGAAGGATGGCGATCTGATATCTCTCGCCCTTGAAGCGTTGCGCGGCGATCACCTGGCGGTTTCGCTCGGGCTGCTGACGCAGCCATCCTTCGAAGCCGTGCTTGTCGACCAGCTGGAGCGTGATCGCCGCTTGGCCCTTGTCGGCCTGGAGGAGATTGGAAAGCTGCGTCATGCGCGGGCCGTAGCGCACAAATCATCGAGCGGCGAGATGTTAGGCGGCCCGATCCGACGGCCGCCTACGGGGTTTTCACCGGCCCCGGCAGACGTTCACCGCGACCCGGGCACCCGTGCCGTTCGTCACCCAGCTGGTGTCGCACGAGACACGGCGCGATGGCGTGAGCGCCGCGGCGGCCGAATGAATGCGGACCGTGGTCGCCGAATTGTACCAATCATAAGGGTAGCCGCGGTCATAATCGTAGGTTGGAGCCGCGTTGCCGTGCCGGATCACTTCCCCGCCCGTCGCGAAATAGCCGTTCTGATCGAGCATCGGAATGGTGTTCACATAGCCATCCCCGTCTGCATCATAGCCCCAGGATCCGATCCAATAGCCGTCGTCCGAACCCCATGTCCTTCGATGAAGGCCCCGATGGTCATGGCCGCCATGTCCGCTGCCGATGTGATGGTCGGAGCCGAATCGTCCCGAGACAGGAAAGCGACGGTGGCCCGTCATCGGTATGTAGGCGGGGAAGGCGGGTCCGGGGAAAAAGGATCCCCGGCCGACCGCGCCGTGTCCGACCGGATGTCCGACGGCCACGGAGGAGCGCGCAACGGAAGGGCCTGCGGCGACCGCGCCGCCGGCAAGCGCGAGCAGCGTCAGGGCAAAGGTCGTTCTGGTCATGGTCTATCTCCACCTGCCGCGGCGCGGCCAAGCCGGAGGAGGCCGCGGCACGCATTCAGTTCACTCCCTCGGGAGGAACGCGTCAACCGGGAGTAAGTACCATTTTGGCACAGGAGAGAGGGTCAGGCGCGACCCGTGGGCGCGGGCACGCCGAACAGATCATGCTCGTCGGCATCTTCGATCAGCACCGAAACGATGTCGCCCGCGACCTGCCCCTTCGCGTCGCGTAGATGGACCTGCCCGTCGATCTCGGGCGCGTCGGCCTTGGATCGTCCGCTTGCGCCGCCGTCGCCGTCGATTTCGTCGATGATCACCTCGAGCGTGCGGCCGATTTTCGCCTGGAGCTTGGCAGCCGAAATGGCGGCGGTCTTGGCCATCAGGCGCGTGTATCGGTCTTCCTTGACATCCTCCGGCACCGCGCCGGGTAAATCGTTCGCCGCCGCGCCTTTGACCGGCTCGAAGCGGAACGCGCCGACACGATCGAGCCGGGCCTCGTCGAGCCATTCCAGCAGATAGTCGAAATCCTGCTCGCTCTCGCCGGGAAAGCCGACCACGAACGTCGAACGGATGGCGATGTCGGGGCAGATTTCGCGCCAGCGCCTGATCCGGTCGAGCACCTTGAGGTCGTTCGCCGGCCGCTGCATCGCCCGCAGAACGCGGGGCGAGGCGTGCTGGAAAGGAATGTCGAGGTAGGGAAGCACCAGGCCTTCGGCCATCAGCGGTACGACCTGATCGACATGCGGATAGGGATAGACATAGTGGAGCCGCACCCACGCGCCGAGCGCGCCGAGCGCGCCCGCAAGGTCGGTCATGTGGGCACGAACGTCGCCGCCCCGCCATGGCCAGGCGGCATGTTTGAGATCGACGCCATAGGCTGACGTGTCCTGGCTGATGACCAGCAATTCCTTGGTGCCGGCGGCTATCAGCTTCTCCGCTTCGCGAAGGATCGCGTCGGGACGGCGGCTGACCAGGTCGCCCCGCAGCGAAGGAATGATGCAGAAGCTGCAGCGGTGGTTGCAGCCTTCGGAAATCTTCACATAGCTGTAGTGGCGCGGCGTGAGCTTGAGACCCGCTTCGGGAACCAGGTCGAGATAGGCCGAAGGCGCGATCGGCGCGGCCGTGTGGACCGCGCCCACCACATCCTCATATTGCGCGGGACCGGTAATCGCGAGCACGGCAGGAAAGCGTTCGCGAATCGTCTCGGCTTCCTTGCCCATGCAGCCGGTGACGATCACCCGCCCGTTTTCGGCGATCGCCTCGCCGATCGCAGCCAAGCTCTCCTCCTTCGCCGAATCGAGGAAGCCGCAGGTGTTGACCAGCACGACGTCCGCCTGGTCGTAATGGTTCGACAGCGCATAGCCGTCCGAGCGCAGCTTGGTGAGAATGCGTTCGGAATCGACGAGCGCCTTGGGGCAGCCGAGCGAAACCATGCCGACCTTGGGCGGTGAGGGGAGCTGAAGAGCCATGGATGCGCTCAGATAGGCGCAAAGGCGCGATTTTCCTAGGGTCCGCGCAGCGGCGGGCCGTGACGTCAGGAATAGAGCGACGTCAGCTGCCCGAGCGAGGCTTCGTGAGTCATGTCGAGATGCAAGGGCGTGACCGAGACATAGCCGTCGGCGATGGCCTCGAGATCGGTCGTGTGTCCGGGTGTGTGAATCGCCGCGCCGAGCCCGAACCAGAAATAATCGTAGCCGCGGGGATCGGTGCGCGCGACGATCTTCAGGCGCCCGTAGTCGCGCAGCCCTTGCCGCACGACCCGGATTCCTTTGATTTGCGTGGGCGGCAGAGCCGGAAAATTGACATTGACCAGCGTTCGCGGCTCCAGCCGCGCGCGAAGCAACGGGCCAAGCACGCGCTCAGCCCAGGCTTCGGCGGCGGCGAAGGGCACGCTGTCGCCCATGCCTTCACGGAAATAGACTTGGCTCAGCGCGATCGCCGGAATGCCGGCAAGGGCCGCTTCCATCGCCGCGGAGACGGTGCCCGAGTAAGTGGTGTCCTCGGCGAGGTTGGCGCCGCGGTTCACGCCCGACAGGACCAGATCCGGCGGCGCGTCCTTCATGACATGGGCGATGGCCATCATGACCGAATCAGTCGGCGTGCCGGTCACGCAGAAACGCCGTTCGCCGAGGCGGCGCAGGCGCACCGGCCGGGTGAGCGTCAGCGAATGCCCGGCGCCCGACTGCTCCTCTGTCGGAGCGACGATCCATATGTCGTCCGAAAAGAGCCGTGCGATCTGCTCGAGCACCCTGAGGCCGGTGGCATTCACGCCATCGTCGTTGGTCAGCAGGATTCGCATCGTTGCGCGGCTATGGGGGCGACGCCGATGCGACGCAAGCGGGAGCAACCGGCGGCACAATGAAGCGTTGCAGGCAGGCGTATTGCGAGGAGAATGGCATGCAGGTCCCGCACAATAGCTTCGTCTTGGTCGCAGACGGCAAGAAGATGCTCTTCTTCCGCAACGAGGGCGACGCCCGGTTTCCGCAGCTGGAGATCGAAGGCAAGCAAGAGCAGCTCAATCCCCCGACACGCGACCAGAAGAGCGACATGGCCGGGGCGACCAGCATGATCGGCGGAATCGGCAGGCCGGCTTATTCGGAGACGGACTTCCATCAACTCGAAGAAGACCGGTTCGCCGCCGAGGCCGCCGAGATGCTCAAGCAGCGCGCGCTGCGCAACGACTTCGACTCGCTCATCGTCGTCGCCCCGCCCAGGACGTTGGGCGAGCTGCGCAAACATTATCATAAGGAAGTCGCGAAAAGACTGGCCGGCGAGATCGCGAAGGATCTGACGGGCCATCCCGTCGCCGAGATCGAGAAGATCCTAGTCGCGAAATAGGGCCAAAAAAGAGGGCCGCGCCGAAGGGGAGGCGCGGCCCCAATCTGCCTCTGGCCCTTGCCGCTAGGCCGAGGCGAGCCGTCTGCGGGCGACGAGCGCCGCCGCGGCGGCGCCGAACAGGAGGACCATCGGCGGGGCGGGAACTTCATGTCCACCGCTGGAACCGCCGCTCGAACCTCCGCTCGAAGACGAGGAACTGCTCGAGCTTGTGCTCGCGCTCGTGCTGCTCGACGTGCTGGTGCTGTTGCCGCCGAAGCTGCTCGATCCGCCGTTGGAGGAGCTGGTCGAGCTGCCGCCCGTCGATGTGCTGGAGCCGCCGCTCGACGCGCTGCTTGAAGAGCCGCTGGACGCCGAGCTGCTGGAAGAAGAGCCGCCCGACGAAGACGAGCTGCCAGAGGAGCCGCTGCTGCCGCTGGCCGAGCTGCTGCTTCCCGAACCGCCGCTCGAGGAGCCGCCCGATGATGAGCTATGGCCGCCGGAAGACGATCCGCCATGCGGCGGCTTGGGCGGTTTGCCGCCCGACGATCCGCCCGACGAGGACGAGCTGCTCGAACTCGAGCTGGCCGAACTGCTGGAGCTGCTCGAGCTGGAGCTGCCCGATGAGGTCGAAGAGACGTTGCCGCTCGAAGTCGAAGTCGAGCTGCCGCCGGTCGACGTCGAGCTGCCGCCGGTCGAGGTTGAGGTCGAGCTGCCGCCGCTTCCTCCCGACGAGGTGGAGGTCGATGCCGTGAAAAAGGCGTTGCCGCTGCTGCCGCCGAAGAAGCCGCCGGTGAAGAAGCCGCCGCCGAAGCCGCCGCCTCCGCCGCTGCCACCGACCACGATCGCCGGGCCGCCGCCGCCGCCGGCATAAGGCGGCAGAGGAGGGGGAGCCGGATAGGTTACGGTCCGGGTCACCGTCTTGGTGGTCGGCACCAATTTGCAATCGTTGCGCGCCAGCTTCGCAAGCTTGATGCGCTTGATCTTGGTCGGAGCGCTATAGCCCGCCGTCCGATATCGGACCTTCGGCATCACCTTGTGCACGATTGCCGGCCGTTGCGGCGGGTTGTCCGCCATATGCGTCGCGCCGGCGCCGATGACTGCGCCCCCGCAGGTGCAGGCACATAGTTTCGCTAGAGCCATCTTCACGGACATAAGAGCACCCTGTTCCATGGTCTGCAGCACGCCCTGGACGAAAGGCCCAAATGTCACGCGCTGCAAACAGCTGTCCGCGAAGATGCTGAAGCCCGTAGGAAGCGCAATATCATTAACCATATTGTTGAGGTTAACGCGGCCCTGGGAGCCGGTTTCGAAGCGTTTCGTCCCAATAGTGGACAGAGTATTTAGGCATTTGAAGGTGACCGGGACCGACAACCGCGGCGCGATGGATTTGGATATGAGGTCGCGGCCGCCGATTCGCTGCGTTCGGATGGCAGCCGCGGCGGCCGGCAGCGATACAAAAATGTCACGCTTCGTCATGAAACGCGGTCAAGTTTTCGACCGCTTTTTGAACGGCTTGTTATGGCTTTTGTGCGACGGTATAGGCGCGCTGGGGCAAGCACCGATATCCTCGGACGAAGGAGCGGGTGCAAAGGAACTTACTGCCGGCTGTTCCGGCGCGTGTGAGTGGAGGGGTTATGGCGACGGCGTTGCACGAGGTGTTCGGCTCCAGCTCCAAGCGGGCCGAAAGCGCGCGAAGGGCGTATCGGCCGAGCGCGAACGAAGAGTTCATGAATCCCGAGCAGCTGGCCTATTTTCGCCAGAAGTTGCTCGACTGGAAGGACTCCATCGTGCGCGAATCGCGCGACACGATCGAGCAATTGAAGAGCGGGCCGATTCGCGAAGCCGATCTCACCGACCGCGCATCGAGCGAAACCGATTGGTCGATCGAGCTCAGGACCCGCGACCGTCAGCGCAAGCTCATTGCCAAGATCGACGCGGCGTTGCGCCGGATCGAACAAGGCGAATATGGGTTTTGCGAAGTCACCGGCGAGCCGATTTCGCTGGCCCGGCTCGAAGCGCGGCCGATCGCGACGATGACGGTCGAGGCGCAGGAGCGTCACGAGCGGCAGGAGCGGGTTTCGCGCGACGACTGACGCGTCTCGCGACAAGACCTTTCGCCGTTAACGGGATTGCGACCAATTTCCCCGATGATCGCGGCTGGGAGCTGCCCTGCTGGCGCAGATCAACCTTGCAGGACTGCATTAGTGGGCGATATCGATCCAATCCGGCGTCAGACCGAAATCCGCGCAAGACGGGCTGCCGCTCGCGACAGCCTGTTTCTTTCCGCGACGATTCGCCGCGCGGGCGAGACCGCCGAAGGAATCAATCCGGTCAGGGTGCGCAATCTGTCTTCGGTCGGGATGATGGCCGACCATAACGGCACCTGCGTTCCCGGCGAACAAGTCATCGTCACGTTGCGCGGCATCGGCTCGGTGTCCGGCAAGGTCGCCTGGGTGCGGGCCAGCCGCATTGGCGTGGCGTTCGATTCGGAGATCGATCCCAAGCTTGCCCGTAAGCCGGTCAAGGCCATGACGAAGCCGGCGCCGAAACCGATCCGCCCACTCTTCTGAGCCGCTGGAGTGATTTCGAGCCAGATGGAATGAGCTGGCCGCCGTGCCCCCGGCACGGCTGCCGATTGCCGGAGGCAATCGGCACCTGCTCATTCTGGCGGCTCGGAATGCGCCGGGTCCGAAGCTGGCGGGGCCAGCTTCGGACCCAAGCACGGCAATCAAAGAACTTTCTAGCCTCGTTCCGGTTCAATCTGAACCGGAACGAGGCTAAGGCATCTTCAAGCCCGTAGCCGACGGCTCGGACTGCGCCGGTTTCGGGCGGAAGTACGGCAGCAGAAATTGGCAGCGTGATCCGATTCGGTCGGAGCCGATCGCGCTACGGGGTCAGGACCGCCGGCATCGACCTTAGTGGCCGTCCATTTCATCCTTCAGCTTGAGCTTTTCCTTCTTCAGACGCGCGATGGTCGTCATATCCGGCTGAGGCCGCTGATTCTCTTCGTTGATGCGGGCTTCGATGTCAGCATGCTTGCTGGCCAGCGCCGAGAAATGAGCATTCTGCATTCGCGTCTCCTTCTCTTCGAGGGTGCCCATTAGACCATCAAGTCCTGAATTTGTCCCGCCCGATCTGCCAGTCGCCTCCATATGTACGACGATCCGTTGATGCTCTAACTATCTCCAAAACCATAGCGAAGAACATAGGCAAGGAGTAGGCAGGGAAGGGGATGGTTGTGATCGAGCAAAAGGCCGGGCGGTTGATCCGGTTGCGCGAGGCGCACCGCGATCTGGACGCTGCAATCGAGGCGCTTCGCAATAATCCGGTGCCGGATCAGCTCCAATTGGCCAGGCTCAAGAAGCGAAAGCTGCGTCTGAAGGACGAAATAGCTCAGCTCGAAGATGCCCAGATTCCGGACATCATCGCCTGAATCCCGTGTTTACGCAATTTGGGCGTTCCCGCGTGGCGGGGTCTGTGGCAGCTTGTCGCCATGTCCGCAGATACCGCCGATGCCAAGCTCACGCCCAAGCTGATCGACTCGCTTTATGTCGAGGCGATGGTGCTTGCCGATGAAGCGCGTGCCTATTTCGATCAGCATGGCCGTGACGAGCGCCTGGCGCTCGATCCGATCGTGCGGGTCGGCTTTTCCTGCGAATCGCTGAAAGTCACGACGCGGCTGATGCACGTGATCGCATGGTTGCTCACGCAGCGCGCCGTCGAAGCCGGCGAGCTTGCTCCCAGCCAAGCGCGCTCGTCGGCGCGACGGCTGGGGGAGGCCACCGAGAGCGATATGGAAATCGTTCCGCAACTGCCGCAAGCGGCGGTGCAGCTGATCGAAGCGAGCCGCGAGCTTTATGCACGTGTCAGGAGACTCGACGACGGCGGCACCGTCGAAACGCCGCCCAGCCCGGCCCGAAGCTTGATGAGCAGGCTCGAGAGATCCCTATAAGACCAAAGTGTTATTAACATTTCCTAATTCCATTATTTAACATCTGCATCGGGGATCTGAGCTATGCTATCGTTGGATCAGGCACTTGTGATTGCGCGTGCCGCTCTCGAGGAGGGTGGGCGGCGCGAATTCGCGCCTCTGTGTGTGGCCGTTCTTGACGCTGGGGCACATCCGCTTGCGTTGCTTCGCGATGAAAGGGCCTCGATCTCGCGCCCGGAAATCGCGATCGCCAAGGCGGCAGGCTGCCTTGGCATGGGCTTTGGCGGTCGCGAGATAGCGCGGCGCGCGCAGACCGTGCCCCATTTCTTTGCCGCATTGGCCACGATCTTCCCGCGCGGCATCGTTCCGGTGGCTGGCGGCGTCTTGATTCGCGACGAATCGGGCGCCCTAATCGGGGCCGTCGGCGTGACCGGGGATACGTCCGACAATGACGAGATTTGCGGGATCGCGGGCATTCGCGCGGCCGGCCTGCGGGACGATACGGGGGCCTAATCCTCGCGTCTCGGCCCGGCGCACCTTTCTCTTCGATCCCTGGATCCCGACCGGCAGAATTTGGCGCTGTCCGGCCGCGGTTCGTCATGTTAGCCCTGCGGCAGAACCCGGGGAGGATCGACATGCCCGCGCCGGAGGATGTGGCCACTTTCGATGGTCGAGGCGCCAGTCGGCCCGGACCGGCAACGGGCCGGCTGGTCAGGCGCCATCGATTGGGCACGCGGATCTGGCATTGGACCAATGCGATCGCCGTGTTCGTCCTGCTGATGAGCGGCCTGATGATCTTCAACGCCCATCCCCGCCTCTATTGGGGTCAATATGGCGCCAATGCCGATCCCGCCTGGCTGACGATCGGGTCGAACGAAAGCCAGGGTTTCGTCACGATCGGCAGCAGGCAAATGGCCACCACCGGCGTGCTTGGCAGATGGCGGGACGGCGACGGCAATATCCAGCGGCGCGCCTTTCCCGGATGGGCGACGATCCCTTCTCATTACAGCCTGTCTTCGGCGCGACGCTGGCATCTGGCTTTTGCCTGGGTGCTGGCGCTTTCGCTGATCGCCTATGTGGGCGCGAGCCTGATCAACGGCCACGTGCGGCGCGATCTCGCGCCGAAGCGCGACGAACTGCGCCCGCGCCACATCTGGCGCGACATTGTCGATCACGCACGGTTGCACTTCCCGACCGGCGAGGCGGCGCTGCGCTACAATATCCTCCAGAAGCTGGCCTATGTCGGAATCCTCTTCGGTGTTCTCCCGTTGCTCGTTCTGACCGGCCTCACCATGTCGCCGCGGATCGACGCGGCCTGGCCATGGCTGCTCGATCTGTTCGCAGGCCGTCAGTCGGCGCGCTCGATCCATTTCATCTGCGCGATGCTCGTCGCCGTCTTCATCCTCGTCCATCTGGTCATGGTGGTGCTGGCGGGCCCGCTCAACGAGATTCGGTCGATGATCACGGGTTGGTTCCGGATTCGGCCTGACCCTGGAGACAGCAC
The DNA here is from genome assembly GCA_035248285.1 of Allosphingosinicella sp. Taxonomy (GTDB): domain Bacteria; phylum Pseudomonadota; class Alphaproteobacteria; order Sphingomonadales; family Sphingomonadaceae; genus Allosphingosinicella. The sequence continues at coordinate 41,869 of DATFHP010000081.1, forward strand.
ATGATCACCCGACGCAGACTGATGGGCGCGATCGGGGCGGGCGCGGGCGGCCTGTTGCTTGCCGGTTGCGACCGGCTCGATCGAAGCCCGGCTTTCCGCGGACTGTTGCGTGCCGGCGAAGGTCTCACCCGGCGCACCCAGCATCTCGTCACCGATCGCAATGCGCTCGCGCGCGAATATCGCGAGGCGGACATGTCGCCTTCGTTCCGGTCGAACGGCAACGTCCTGCCGGACAACGAAGCCTATCGCGTCCATGCCGCGACCGGCTTTCGCGACTGGCGGCTGCAGGTCGGCGGCCTGGTGGCGCGGCCGCTCGCGCTGTCGATGGCGCAGATCCGCGCGATGCCGGCGCGCACCCAGATCACCCGCCACGACTGCGTCGAGGGCTGGAGCGCGATCGGCAAATGGCATGGCGTGCCGCTCGAGCGGCTGCTCGAAGCAGCGGCGATACGCGGCGATGCGCGCTACATCGTCTTCCATTGCGCCGATCGCTTCGGTGCAAGTCCCTATTACGAGAGCATCGACCTGATCGACGCCTTCCACCCGCAGACGATCTTGGCGTGGGCGATGAACGGCGCACTGCTGCCGATCCCGCACGGCGCTCCGCTTCGTCTGCGGGTCGAGCGGCAGCTCGGCTACAAGCACGCCAAATATGTCGAGCGGATCGAGGCGGTGGCGAGCCTCGCGCCCATCCACGGCGGGCGGGGCGGCTATTGGGAAGATAGCAGCGACTACGAATGGTATGCGGGGATCTGACCGTCGCGGATCATTTGGTGGCGTCGGGCGTGCCCAGCCTCCCGTCCTCGAGCGCGTCCGCCGCCTCGCCAATGGCGTCGTAGATGCGCCCCAGATCCTCCGCGCCGATGCAATAAGGGGGCATCACATAGACGGTGTTGCCGAGCGGACGAAGCAGCAGGTCGCGCGCTTGGAAGAAGGCAAGCAGACTTGGGCCCAGCTCGGATAGATAATGTCCTTCGCGGCCGCCCAGCTCCATCGCGGCGATCGTGCCGATCGAGCGGGCGTTGGCGATGCCGGTACAGTCGGCGAGACGGGCGAGGTGCGCTTGCTGTCGGCCGGCCAGGTCCGCGACGCGCTCCAGCACCGGTTCGTCGCGCCAGATCGCCAGATTGGCTTCGGCGGCGGCGCAGGCGATCGGATTGGCGGTGTAGCTGGAGGAATGGAAGAACATGCGCGCGCGGTCCTTGCCGAGATGTGCCGCGTAAATGGCGTCGCTCGCCATCGTCACGGCAAGCGGAAGCGAGCCTCCGGTAAGCCCTTTCGACAGGCAGAGGATATCGGGGACGATTCCGGCCTGCTCGCAGGCGAGCAACGTGCCCGTCCGTCCCCATCCGGTCATGACTTCGTCGGCGATGAACAGCACGCCATATTGTCCGCAAATCCGCCGCAGCTCGGCCAGCGCCGCGGCGGAATAGATCAGCATCCCGCCGGCGCCCGAGACGAGCGGCTCCAGGATCAAAGCGGCCGGCCGACGGCGGCAGGCCGCTTCGAGCGCGTCGAGCGCGGCCTGCTCGCGGCCGGGCGCGGGATAAGGGAGGGTGCCGACATCGAACAGCAGCGGCGCATAGGGCCGGTTGAAGACCCCGCGCGCGCCGACCGACATCGCGCCGATGGTGTCGCCGTGATAGCCGTGCTCGAGCACCAGGATGCGATGCCGCGGCTCGCCTCGGTTGGCCCAATAGCCAAGCGCCATCTTGAGCGCGACCTCGACGCTGGTCGACCCCGAATCCGAGAAGAAGACCCGGGTGAGTTCGGCCGGCATTGCCGCCGTCAGCGCCCGTGCGACCCGCTCGGCCGCCTCATGGGTCCAGCCCGCGAAGATGATCTGGTCGAGCTTTTCGGTTTGCGCCGCGATCGCAGCCATGATTTTCGGATGACGATGGCCATGGGTCGTCACCCACCAAGAGGATATGGCGTCGATGATCCGCCGTCCGTCGGCGGTGTGGAGCGCCGCGCCCTCGGCATGGGTCACCAGGGGAATGGGCTCGCCGAGCCCATGCTGGGTGAAGGGATGCCAGACCGGGGAATCCGTCATGGGAAATCCGCGAGGTCGAAAGAGGCGGCGAAGGCGTCGGCCAAGCTGGCGCGGTCCAGGCGGGGCAGAAAAGGGAGGCGCCCGAGCCGCTTGACGGCTCCGACGCGCGCGATCGTCGCTTCGCTGTCTTCGGCTGCCTCGCCGACGAAGGCGACGCCGAGGATGGCAACGCCGCGGCGGCGCAGCGCTTCGATCGAAAGCAGGCTATGGTTGATGGTGCCGAGCGTCGTCCGTGCGACGAGCACCACAGGCTTGCCCCAGCGCGCGAAAAGGTCGGCGAACAGAATGTCGTGTGTCACCGGAACGAGAACCCCGCCCGCGCCCTCGACGACGAGCGTCCCCGGGGGTGCGGGCAGCGCCAGCCGTGCGGGATCGATGGTGATGCCGTCGATCTCGGCGGCGCGGTGGGGCGAGCAGGGCGTCGTCAGCCGATAGGCTTCGGCCAGTATCCGGTCAGGCGCCAGTCCGCTCAGCGCGGCAACCGTCGCTTGGTCGCCGCCGTCCTCCAGTCCGGCCTGGACCGGTTTCCAGTAGAAACCGCCTAGCGCGGCGGCGAGCGCGGCGGCGAAGACGGTCTTGCCGACGTCGGTGTCGGTGCCGGTTACGACGACGGCCTTGCCGCTCATCGCAGCGCCGCCGTCAATGCGTCCGCCAGCGCGTCGATATCGTCCGGATCGGCGTTGAGCGTCAGCGAGATCCGGAGACGCGCGCTGTCCTTGGGGACCGTCGGCGGCCGGATCCCGCGGACATCGAGGCCGGCGGCCTGCAGCGCCGCCGCGACGCGCATGGTTCGCGCGTCCTCGACCAGCACCAGCGGCAGGATTTGCGAACCCGTGGGCGCGACGCCGCAGCGATCGAGCGCGCGCTCGGCATGGGCGATGAGCGCGCGCAAGCGGTCGCGGCGCTCGGGCTCGTCGGCGAGCACATGCAGGCTTTCGCGCACCGCGGCGGCCATCAGCGGCGACGGCGCGGTCGAGAATATGAAGGGGCGGCCGCGATTGACGATCGAATCGCCGACGACGCGCGCGCCGGCCAGCAATGCGCCCTCGCAGCCGAGTGCCTTGCCGCAGGTATGAAGCGTGAGGACATGGTCGCGGTCTTCGAGAGCGCTCGCCAGGCCCCGGCCCTCGGGGCCGAACACGCCGGTCGCGTGTGCTTCGTCCACGACCAGAATGGCGTCGTGACGTTGCGCCACCGCGAGCAGCGCTTCCAGCGGCGCGAAATCGCCATCCATGCTGTACAGGCTTTCAACCGCCATCCACGCGCGGCCCTTGGCGCCGCCCGCGCGCCAGCGGCCGATCGCATCGGCAAAGGCGTCGGCATCGTTGTGCGGTACCGGCGCGGTCTCGGCGCGGCCGAGCCGCATGCCGTCGTGCGCGCTGGCGTGAAGCAAGGCATCGTACACGACCAGATCGCGGCGCTGCGGCAGCGTCGCGAACAGCGCCACGTTCGCCGCATAGCCGCTCGAGAAGAACAAGGTGCTTTCGACGCCGAAGAAGCGGGCCGCTTCCGCCTCCAGCGCTTCATGCTCGGCGTGATTGCCGCGCAGCAGCCGTGAGCCTCCAGCGCCGACCGGCACGCCGCGCGCGATCGCCGCTTCGAGCGCGGCGGCGAGACGCCGCGACCCGGCCAACCCCAGATAATCGTTCGACGAGAAATCCGCTCCGGCCCGCGGCATCAGCCGGCGCAGCCGGCCGCGCGCGGCCAGCCGTGAGAGATCCGCGGATTCGGGGCCGAAGCAGGGCATTGCGTCCCATTATCGCAAGCGCGCAGGCGTGACGATCAGATTGCTCGCCGACCAAGGCGGCGATCGGGGACGCCACTGGACGGCGAGCGATAAAGATGTAGTCCGTCCTTCCGTTCGATAGCGAAGGACGTGCGATTGGCCGCCGTGAGACTTTTTGCATTGCCCGCGGCCTTTCCGACCGCCTCTGCCCGACGGGCCGATCCGTGACGACGCCGACCGATCCGAGCAGCGCCGTCGCGTTCGGGCTGCTTCTCGCGGCCGGCTTTGTCGGAGGCCTGTTCAACGCGCTAGCGGGCGGTGGTTCCATCTTCACCTTCCCGGCGCTGATGCTGACGGGGATTCCGCCGCTCGCCGCCAATATCACCAATTCGGTGGCGCTCTGCCCGGGCTATTTCGGCGGCACGCTGGCGCAGCGGCGCGATTTCGCGGGGCAGGGACGGCGGATGCTGCTGCTGCTCCCGCTCGCCGGCGCGGGCGGCATCGCCGGTGCCTTGTTTCTCCTGCGGACGAGCGAGGCCACGTTCGAGAATCTGGTCCCGGTCCTGGTGCTCGCCGCCTGCGCGCTGCTTGCCGTTCAGGACAGGATCCGTGCGGTTCTCCAGCGCCGAATTGCCAAGGTGAGTCTCGGCTGGGCGGCCGTTCCGGTTGTGATCGCCGCCGTCTATGGCGGCTATTTCGGCGCCGGCCTCGGTGTCATGTATCTGGCAATGATCGGCCTTGCCATCGAGGACACGCTCACGCGTCTCAATGCGCTCAAGCAGATGATGTCCCTGGTCACCAATGTGGTCGCGGCGCTGGTGTTCATCGCATCCGGCCCGGTCGTCTGGCCGGCGGCCGCGGCCATTGCCGTCGGCGCGGTGGGGGGCGGAGCGGCGGGCGGAAGCCTGGCGAGCAGGGTCAAGCCGGCGACCCTGCGCCTGATCGTCATTTTCATCGGGTTCGCGATCGCGATCGTCTTTATGGTGCGGCGCTGACGGAATCCGGCGCGAAATATCGCGCCGCGGCTCACAATGGCAGCGCAGTGGTCGACTTGATTTCCGACAGCGCGACCATCGAATTGATTTCCTGGATTCCCGGAACGCGGCTCAGCCGGTCGAAAAAGAAGCGTTCATAAGCGTCGATGTCCTTGGCGACGATGCGCAGGATGAAATCGGTCGCCCCGAGCGTGACGTGGCATTCGAGCACTTCGGGGAAGTCCTGGATCGCGCGGCAGAATTCCTCGATATTCTCGCGGCCTTTCGCGTTCAGGCGCACCTGGGCAAAGATCTGGGCGTTGAGACCGACGCGCTTCCGGTCCAGCAACGTCACCTGGCCGGCGATCAATCCGGCTTGCCGCATCCGCTGAATGCGTCGCCAGCAGGGCGAGTGCGACAATCCCACCCGATCGGCGAGTTCGGCAATCGTCAGCGATGCGTCCTCCTGCATCAGCATCAGGATGCGCCGGTCGGTCGCGTCCAAGGCTTCGGGCATAATCGTTCTCCTACGGCCTGGTTCCCGGCAAACCATTTCTCTTTAGCATCCTTGTCCATGAAAATATGACAAGGATTTTCCATGTCCCGAGTGCGATAGGAGGACAAAGCCGCGGAGAGGATTATCATGGTTGCATCTGCCGCCAAACGGGATGCGGCTCCGGTCGACGTGCCACCGGCTTTCCTGTTCGAGGTCCGCGCCGCGCAGGATTCTCAGGCGATGCTTCGGATTGCAGGCCTCTTCGCGCAACGGAACCTCGTTCCGCAGCAGATCTCCTGCCGAAAATCGGGAGGCTCGCTGCTGATGACCATCGAAATCGCGCTGGACACCGCGTCGACAGCGCAATTGATCTTGCAAAAGATCCGGTCGCTGGTGCTCGTCGAACACGCCGATCTGGTCGAGCTGGGCGACCGATGACCAAAGCTTCCCTGGGCCACAATAGCGGGGCGCTATCGCTGTCGATTCCGCAGCCGCCCTCGCGGCCGGGGACGCGGCCCGACTTCTCCTTTCTCGATATTCCCGCCGCCGGTGCCTGTCCCCGACCAGCGGTTGACGTGAAGGCGGACACGATTCGTGATCTCGCATTCGGATTGATCCGGGTGCTCAACGAAGATGGTGAGGCGGTGGGACCGTGGCGGCCGGAATGCGATCCGGAGACGCTTCGGCGCGGATTGCGGGCGATGATGCTCACCAGGGCCTATGACGACCGGATGGCCCGCGTGCAGCGTCAGGGCAAGACCAGCTTCTATATGAAATCGACCGGCGAGGAGGCGGTGGCCGTCGCGGCGGCGATGGCGCTCGATCGGAACGACATGTGCTTTCCGACCTATCGCCAGCAAGGACTGCTCGTGGCGCGCGACTGGCCGCTGCGCGACATGATGAACCAGGTCTATTCCAATCGCGGCGATCGGCTGAAGGGACGGCAGATGCCGGTCTTCTATTCGAGCCGCGAGGCGGGCTTCTTCTCCATCTCGGGCAACCTCGCGACCCAATATAGTCAGGCTGTGGGTTGGGCGATGGGCTCCGCCGCGAATAGCGACACGCGCATCGCCGCAGCTTGGGTCGGTGACGGGGCCACGGCGGAAGGGGACTTCCACTATGCCTTGACCTTTGCCTCGGTCTATCGGGCACCGGTCATCCTGAACATCGTCAACAATCAGTGGGCGATCAGCTCCTTCATGGGTTTTGCCGGCGGCGAGGCGACGACGTTCGCGGCGCGCGGCCTGGCGCACGGCCTGCCGGCGCTGCGCGTGGACGGCAACGATTTCCTCGCCGTCTTTGCGGCTACGCGCTGGGCGGCCGAACGGGCGCGCGCCAATCTCGGCGCGACGGTGATCGAGCTCTTCACCTATCGTGCGGGCGCGCATTCCACCAGCGACGACCCGAGCCGCTACCGGGCTGCCGATGAAGCCGCGGCATGGCCGTTGGGCGATCCGATCGAACGCCTTGCCGGTTACCTGACGGCCATCGGCGAATGGGACGCAACGCGGCACGCGGCGCTCGCCGAAGAGCTGACCCTGCACGTGCGCGAGGAGGGCAAGGCCTCGGAAGCGCTCGGAACGCTGGGTCAGGGACCAGGACTGGACCGGACGTCGATGTTCGACGACGTGTACAAGGAGCTCCCGCCTCATCTCGAGCGCCAGCGCGCGCAGATGCTCGAGGGGTTCTGATGTCGCGGATGAACATGATCCAGGCCATCAACAGCGCCATGGATGTCTGTCTTGCGAGCGATTCCAAGGTGATGGTGTTCGGCCAGGACGTCGGCTATTTCGGCGGAGTCTTTCGCGCCACCGACGGACTCCAGAAGCGTCATGGCGACACGCGCGTCTTCGATACGCCGATCGCCGAGGGCGGCATCATCGCCATGGCGGTCGGCATGGGCGCTTACGGCATGCGGCCGGTCGTAGAGATGCAGTTCGCGGATTACATCTATCCGGGCACCGACCAGCTCATCTCCGAGGCGGCGCGCCTGCGCTATCGCACCGCGGGCGAATGGTGGTCGCCGATCACGGTTCGCGCGCCTTACGGCGGCGGGATCTACGGCGGCCAGACCCATTCGCAGTCGCCCGAGGGCATCTTCACCCACGTCGCCGGCCTCAAGACGGTCATTCCGTCGAATCCTCATGACGCCAAGGGACTGCTGATCGCGGCCATCGAAGACGATGATCCCGTGCTCTTCTTCGAGCCGAAACGTCTCTACAACGGTCCGTTCGACGGCCATCACGACAGGCCCGTGACGAGTTGGTCCGGCCATCCGGCGGCAGAGGTTCCCGATGGCCATTACACGGTGCCGCTGGGCAAGGCGGCGGTGGTGCGGCCGGGCGACGCCGTCACGGTCCTTGCCTATGGCACGATGGTCCATGTCGCGCTGGCCGCCGCCGAAGAGACCGGCATCGATGCCGAAGTGATCGATCTGCGCACCCTCATGCCGCTGGATCTCGAGACCGTGGTGGCGTCGGTCGACAAGACCGGATGCTGCGTCATCGTCCACGAGGCGACGCTGACCTGCGGCTTCGGCGCCGAGCTCGTGGCGCTGGTCCAGCAGCATTGCTTCTATTCGCTGGAGGCGCCCGTGGAGCGCGTCACCGGTTGGGACACACCTTATCCCCACGCTTTCGAATGGGACTATTTTCCCGGGCCGGCACGGGTTGGCGCGGCGCTTCGGCGCGTGCTGGACCGCTGAGCGAGGGACCGTCTCCGTGAAGGCCTTGTCGGTGGTCGACTTGCCGGAGCCGGTCTTCGAACGCTTCCGCGGGCGGATGACGGTCATCCAAGGCACGCTGGAGGACGCCGGCGCCATTCAGCCGGATGTCCTCCTATGCTCGATCAATCCCTATCGGTTCGATCATAAGGTCATCGCGGGCCTGCCCGCTTCCGTCCGAGCCATCGCCACCTATTCGGTCGGCTATGATCATATCGATCTCGCCGCCGCTGCCGACCGCGGAATCGCGGTTTTCAACACGCCGGGCGTGCTCTCCGACGCCGTCGCCGATGCGGCGCTGCTGCTGATCTTGGGGGCCGCGCGCCGCGCCACCGAGAGCATCGCTTTGCTGCGAGAAGGGCGCTGGAAAGGTTGGACCCCGAGGCAGCTGATCGGCGTCGGGCTTGCCGGCAAGTGCCTGGGCATATTCGGGATGGGCAATATCGGCCGACGCATCGCCGCGCGGGCGCGCGCGTTCGGCATGGCCATCGCCTATCACGATCAGCGCGAGATTCCCGGCGAGGATGGTCGTTTTTTCTCGGATCCGCGCCGACTTGTCGCCGAGAGCGATGTCGTCGTGCTTGCCTGGCCCTCCACGGCGGAAACCCGCCATTTCATCGCCGCGGACACGCTGCAATTGGCCAAGCCGACGATGATATTGGTCAATATCGGTCGCGGAGATCTGGTAAAGGATGACGATTTGATCGCCGCCTTGCGCGCGGGGCGCATCTTCGCGGCGGGCCTCGATGTCTTCGAGAACGAACCGAACCTCAATCCGGACTATCTCGACCTGCCGAACGCCTTTTTGCTGCCCCATATCGGCAGCTCGACCTGGGAGGCGCGGCTGGCGATGGCCGACATCCTGGCCGACGCGGTGGAAGCGCACGCGGCCGGCGAGACTCCGGCGAACCGGATCGCCTGACGCATCGGGTGCAAGGCCTGTACCGGCGCTTTTTCCCGGCGATGGTCTGGCCAAGCGGCCGCCCGTGCCTATCTATCTGAGGATAGGCGGTGACGGAAAGAGGCATGCGATGGTGACGGAGGATGGTTTTGTAGAGACGGTGGACCGCGCTGCGGAGGCGGGACGTGGGCCGTTTTACGACCGTGCGCGGGAGCGCAATCTTGCGCCGTTGTGGCGGGTGCTGGGTGGATTGGTGA
>DATFHP010000082.1:0-19327 GCA_035248285.1 Allosphingosinicella sp.
GAAATTCATGTCGGGCAACAGCAATCTGCCGCTCGCGAAGGACATCGCCGCCTATCTCGAGCTGCCGGTCACCGACGCGAGCGTTCGCCGCTTCGCCGACGAGGAGGTGTTCGTCGAGATCAACGAGAATGTCCGCGGCGAGGATGTGTTCGTGCTCCAGTCGACCGGCTATCCGGCCAACGACAATCTGATGGAGCTGCTGATCTGCATCGACGCGCTGAAGCGCGCCTCGGCGAAGCGGATCACCGCGGTGGTGCCCTATTTCGGCTATGCCCGGCAGGACCGCAAACCCGGCCCGCGCACGCCGATCTCGGCCAAGCTGGTCGCCAATCTGATCACCGTCGCCGGCGCCGACCGCGTGCTCTCGGTCGATCTGCACGCCGGCCAGATCCAGGGCTTCTTCGACATTCCCACCGACAATCTCTACGCCGCGCCGGTGATGTCGGCCGACATCCAGGCGCGCTTCGCGGGCAATGCCATCACCGTCGTCTCGCCCGACGTCGGCGGCGTGGTGCGCGCCCGTGCGCTGGCCAAGCGGCTCGACAACGCCCCGCTGGCGATCGTCGACAAGCGCCGCGAGCGGCCGGGCGAGTCCGAAGTGATGAACATCATCGGCGACGTCGCCGGGCGCTTCTGCATCCTGGTCGACGACATCGTCGATTCGGCGGGGACGCTGGCCAATGCCGCCGGCGCGCTCAAGGAAGCGGGCGCCGAGGATGTCGTCGCTTATTGCACCCATGGCGTGCTGTCCGGCGCGGCGGTGTCGCGCGTCGACAAATCGGCGCTGCGCGAGCTGGTGATCACCGATTCGATCGGCCAGCAGGAAGCCGCCAGCGCGAGCAGCAAGATCCGCATCCTCACCATCGCCCCCTTGCTCGCCGAAGCGATCAAGCGGATCGCCGACGAAAGCTCGGTCTCCAGCCTGTTCGATTGAATCCGATTCTGAGAAGCAAGGCGCTCAGCGGACCGGCGCCGGCCTGTCGAACAACAGCCGAGCGACCATCGCCGCAAGCCCGGCCCCAACCAACTGGGCGAGGATGAACGCCGGCACGTCGTGGGGCGCGATGCCGGCGAAGCTGTCGGAAAGGCTGCGTGCGACGGTGATCGCCGGATTGGCGAAGCTGGTCGAGGAGGTGAACCAATAAGCGGCACTGATGTAGAGCGCGACGCTCGCCGCCACGCTGGCGGGGCGATGCCGCATCGTCCCGACGATGGTCAGGATCAGGCCGAAGGTGGCGAGCGCCTCGCCGGTCCACTGCCCCACGCCCGTGCGCGCCTTCACCGAAAGCTGGAGCATCGGCAGGTCGAACATCAGATGCGCCGCCCAGGCGCCCCATATGCCGAAGGCGATCTGGGCGAGAATATAGACGCCGGCATCCTTTGCGCTCAGCTCGCGCCGGGCCACCGCGACCAGGCTCACCGCCGGATTCATATGGGCGCCCGAGATCGGGCCGAGCATGGTGATGAGGACGAAGAGCATCGCGCCGGTCGCAAGCGTGTTCGCGAGCAGCGCCACCGCGTCGTTTCCCCCCGCCAGATGCTCGGCCATGATGCCGGAGCCGATCACCGTGGCGAACAGGAAGAACGCGCCCACCCCTTCGGCGGCCGCGCGCCACCGCAGCGGCGGCGGTTCAACCAAGCTCCGGCTCCGCGTCCTTGCGCGTGCCGATCTCGCGCAGCCGCTGCTGCAGGCTCATCCGGTCGACGCTTTCGGTCGGCAGTTCGAGGAACAGGGCGATCCGGTTGCGAAGATAGCGCAGCGCCTTGAGGAACGCGTCGCGCTGCTCCGGGCCGTCCACCGCGGCCGGGTCCTCGATGCCCCAATGCGCCGTCATCGGCTGGCCGGGCCACAGGGGGCAGGCTTCTCCGGCCGCATTGTCGCAAACCGTGAAGACGAAATCCAACTCCGGCGCGCCCGGCGCCGCAAATTCGTCCCAGCTTTTCGAACGCGCCGCCTCGGTCGGGAAGCCGAAGCCCTGCAGCACCTCCAACGCCATCGGATGAACCGCCCCCTTGGGAAAGCTCCCCGCGGAAAAGGCCCGGAAGCGGTCGCCGCCATCATGGTTGAGCAGCGCTTCGGCGATGATCGAGCGCGCCGAATTGCCGGTGCACAGGAACAGCACATTCTTTCTCGCCGCGATCATGCCGATCGCCTCATGTCCGCTTCGCCTTCGACGCATGAGACGGCCGGGCCGCAGTCCGCCCCTGCGCAGCAATTCTCCATCAGATAGCCGACCAGCGCGTTCATCATCGGATAGTCGGCCGAGTAGATGAGCGAGCGATGGCGGCGCTGGTGCCGGATCAGCCCGGCCCGATTGAGCTGCGCGAGATGGAAAGACAGCGAGGAATTGGGGATTCCGAGCGCCTCGGCGATCGCGCCGGCAGCCATGCCCTCCTCGCCCGCCTGCACGAGCAGCCGGAAGAGCGCGAGGCGGTGCTCCTGGGCCAGCGCGCCGAGCGCGAGAATGGCATTCGCGGCGTTCAAGGTCAGGGCGCCCTCGTTTCGACTCATATCGAAATGACTTATTGGGCGGTGCCCTGTCAACCTTCATTTTGATGGAATTCGAAATGAGGCGCGCGCGTGGGCGAAGCTTCGCGCGGCGCCTTCCAACGTTTATCGGGCAGGGTCAGAGTATCCCGAGGAACTTCTTCTTTTTCTTGGGCGTGTCGAGCTTGGCGCCCTGGCCCTTGCCGATATGCTTGACCTTGCCGCCGTCCTTCTCGTGCTGGGCGCTCGCGCGCGCTCCGGCCAGGACCGGGCCGCAGGCGGTATTCTCGGCATCGCCCGGATCGATGAAGGCGAGGATCGCCGCGAACGGGCTGGCGAAGACGCCGAGGCCCAGCCCGACGCCGGCGCGAGTCACGAGTTCCGGGCTGATCGGATCGATGTTCGGCGCCGCGAAATAGCCGCCGACGCCGACCGGCGACTGGCCGGAGAAGAGGCTGAAGGTCTTGGCGTCGGCCTGCAGCGAAAAGTCCAGCGCCTCAGTGCGGAAGCTGAAACCGCCGCGTCCGGTGATCACGTTCTTCTTGGTATCGATCAGGATCGGGTCGGCCGCGGCGAGGCCGTCGCGGACGGTGAAGGCGATCAGGCCGCAATTGATCTCCACCGGCTTCTTGAGCTTGTGCTCGAACATCTTCTGGACGAACGTGCCGATATCGAGCTCCGCCAGCTGGACGTTGCGCGTCCAGAACGTGCCGGCCGGCATGACGATGGCGATGCGGCCGTTGGCGCTCGAAAGCGACCTGTGGATCGAATCGCCGGTCCCGCGCATCTGGACTCGTGCCTTGAGCACCCCGCTGGTGCCCGATTCCTCGACTCCGAACTTGCCCAGCAGCTTGCCCATCGGCGTCGGCGAGAGACGGATGTCGTAATCGGTGATCACCGCCGGAACGCGGGCATTGATCGAAATGTCGGAGGCGAGATGTCCGCCGGCGATGTCGAAGGTCAGCGGCGAAAGCTTGAGCAGATTGCGGTCGAGATCGAGCGTCAGGCCGATGTTGGAGATCGGGAAATGCTCCATCCGGACGGTCGCGACCCTATAGTCGACATGGGCGTCGAAATTGCGCAACGCCTCCACCCGCAGGGTCGCGTCCGGAAGCACGCGCGGGTGACCGCCGTCCTGCACGATCGCCCCCTTGGCGCCCATCCTGTCGAGCCGCTCGGGGTTGTAGCCGATCCAAGGCCCGACATCGATGATGTCGAGGACGCGCGAGCGCAGATCGGCATCCAGCTTCAGCCGGGTGGACGGCATCGAAATGGTCATGGCCCCGGCGAGGTCGCTGTCGCCGAACCGCCCCTTGAGCCCGGTGAACCGCCAGCGGTCGTCGCTCTTGGTCAAATTCGACGTGATCGAATAATCGCGCGTCGCGGGAATGGCGACGCCGAGCAGCTCGAACAGCGACGCGAGATTGGCGCCGCGCGCCTTCAGCTTGAGGTCGGCACCCTCGATCTCGGTCGCGCCGGGCAGGGTGCCGCTCACGTCGAGCACATTGCCGGCGGCGGCGGCGTGCAGCGCCAGCGCGTTGCGGCCGCCGCTCACCGTCTCGTTGGGCGACATCAGCCGCCCCGACACGGTGAACGGGTGCTGGCGGAGCGTGCCGCCGCCCGAGAAACGTATCTCGTTGGCCAGGCGGGTGTTGCGCGCCCGGACCGTATCGACGTTGATCTCGGCGATGAACTGCATCTGCGGCGCGCGGTAGGTGATGTGCGTGCCGGCGACGAGGGCGCGGCGGATCACCGGCAGGTCGAACGGCTTGCCGGGCTTGTCGGGATCGCCGAGCGTCCAGGTGTTGCGCTTGCCGGCCTTGTCCCATTCGAGGTCGATCTTGCCGTTGAACAGGCCCAGCCAGTTCATCCGGCGATGGCCGAAGATCAGCGGAATCGTGGCGATATTGGTGCTGACCCGCCGCGATTCGAAGAAGTGGCGCTGTTTCGCCCATTCGGGATTGGAAATGGTGAGGCCTTCGGCGACGAAGCGCACGTTGATCGGATTGAGGTAGAGCTGGAAATCGCCTGCCACATTGACCTGGCGATGGGTTTGCGCGCTGACGATCCGTTCGAACGGATGCTTGAGGAAGCGGCCCTTGGTGATGAACAATATCGCCCAGGCCAGGATGATGAGGCCGATCAGCGTCGCAACGAGCGACAGGAGGATTGCGCTGATGCGCGATCCAAGCTCCTTGCGCCGCAGGAGCTGCCGCTGGGGATGCTCTACGCCGACAGTCTCGTACATGGTGGTTAAGAACCCTTGAGCGTCGCTGCCGTTCCTGTCGCGGGGCTCCCGGCTTCTTGCGTTGCACGGCGGCTGGCCTTATAGGCGCACGCTTTCCAGCCTGGAAAACAACCGAACCGCCCGGCCAAAAAGGGCTGCCGTGGCTGTTCATGAACGTCGCGCCGACGCGCGCCAAGGAGACGAAAATGCCCAAGTTGAAGACCAAGAGCGGGGTCAAGAAGCGATTCAAGATCACCGCGACGGGCAAGGTGAAGCACGGCGTCGCCGGCAAGCGCCACCGCCTGATCAGCCACAATGCCAAATATATCCGCCAGAACCGCGGCACCGAACTGCTTGCCGACGCCGACACGGCGCGCGTCAAGCTGTGGGCGCCCTACGGCCTGAAATAGGAGGATAGACGATGGCACGCGTGAAGCGCGGGACGACCAGCAAGGCCCGCCACAAGAGACTGCTGGATCAGGCGAAAGGCTATTACGGCCGCCGCAAGAACACCATCCGGGTCGCCCGCCAGGCGGTCGAAAAGGCCGGCCAATATGCCTATCGCGACCGCAAGGTGAAGAAGCGCAGCTTCCGCGCGCTCTGGATCCAGCGGATCAACGCGGCGGTGCGCGCCGAGGGCCTGACCTACGGCCAGTTCATCCACGGCCTCAAGCGCGCCGGCATCGACCTCGACCGCAAGGTCCTCGCCGACATCGCCATGCACGAGGGCGAGGCGTTCAGTGCCATCGTCGCCCAGGTCAAAGGCGCGCTGCCGGCGCAGGCCGCCTGATAATCTCCCCTCCCGCTTGCGGGAGGGGATCAAGGGGTGGGATTGCCGAGATCGGGGCGCGGGCCCTGTCCACCCCCTGCCCGTCGTAGCGGCCGGTTCGTCCCCCGGACGAACCAAGGAGCCGCTACGATCGCAAGCGGGAGGGAGTGCCGACCACCATTCGTTCCCCCACTTTGCTTTTTCGCTCCAGCCTTGCTTAAGGGCAGCCATGTCCGACCTGGATCGCATGACCGAGGCGCTGATCGCGCGGATCGATGCCGCCCCCGACCTGGCGGCGTTGGAGGCGGCGCGCGTCGCGGCACTCGGCAAGCAGGGCCAAGTGACCGCATTGCTGAAGAGCCTCGGCGCGATGACTCCCGAGCAGCGCCAGGCAGAGGGGCCGAACATTCACCGGCTGCGCGAGCGCGTGACCGATGCGATCGCCGGGCGCAAGGCGGCGCTCGAAGCGGCCGAGATCGAGCGCCGGCTCGCCACCGAGACGCTGGATCTGAGCCTGCCGGTCCGGACCGGCCCGAATGGCAGCGTCCATCCGGTCAGCCAGGTGATGGACGAACTGGCCGAAATCTTCGCCGACCTGGGCTTTTCGGTGGCGACCGGCCCGGAAATCGAGAGCGACTGGCATAATTTCACCGCCCTCAACATTCCCGAAACGCACCCGGCCCGGGCACTGCACGACACCTTCTATTTCGACCGCACCGACGAGGAGGGGCGGCCGATGCTGCTTCGCACCCATACCTCGCCGGTGCAGATCCGCACGATGATGGGCCAGACGCCGCCGATCCGCATCATCGCGCCGGGCCGCACCTATCGTTCGGATTCCGACGCCACCCACACGCCGATGTTCCATCAGGTCGAGGGGCTGGTGATCGACCGCGGCATCCACATGGGCCATTTGAAATGGACGCTCGAGACCTTCCTCAAGGCCTATTTCGAGCGCGACGACGTGGTGCTGAGGCTCCGGCCGAGCTATTTCCCCTTCACCGAGCCTTCGGCCGAGGTCGATGTCGGCTACAGCGTCGAGAAGGGCCGGCGCGTGATCGGCGGCGCCGACGGTTTCATGGAAGTGCTCGGATCGGGCATGGTCCATCCGCGGGTGATCGCCGCCTGCGGACTCGATCCCGAAATCTGGCAGGGGTTCGCATTCGGCTGCGGCATCGATCGCCTGGCGATGCTCAAATATGGCATGGACGACCTGCGCGCCTTCTTCGACGGCGACCTGCGGTGGCTGAAGCATTACGGCTTCGCCGCGCTCGACGTCCCGACCCTTTCGGGCGGCGTCGGGGCATGAAGTTCACGCTCGCCTGGCTCAAGGAGCATTTAGACACCGACGCGTCGCTCGACACGATCGTCGACACGCTGACGCGCATCGGCCTCGAGGTGGAAGGCGTCGAAAACCCCGCCGAGCGCCTTGCGCCCTTCGTCATCGCCGAGATTCTCACCGCCGAGCGCCACCCGCAGGCCGACAAATTGCAGGTGCTGACCGTCACGGCCGGCGGCGCTGCGCCGGTGCAGGTGGTGTGCGGCGCGGCCAATGCGCGCGCGGGCCTCAAAGGCGTGTTCGGCGCCCCCGGCGCCTACGTCCCCGGCAGCGGCATGACCTTGAAGGTCGCGGCGATCCGCGGCGTCGAAAGCCGCGGCATGATGTGCTCGGCGCGCGAGCTGGAGCTCGGCGAGGATCATGACGGGATCATCGAGCTTCCCGCCGACGCCCCCGTCGGCGCGGCCTATGCCCGCTGGGCCGGGCTCGACGATCCGGTGATCGACGTCGCGGTCACCCCCAACCGGCAGGATGCGATGGGCGTGCACGGCATCGCGCGCGATCTCGCCGCCGCCGGCCTCGGCACGCTGAAACCGATCGAAATCGCGCCGATCGCCGGCAGCTTCCCTTGTCCGATCGAGATCCGCACCGACGATCCGCACGGCTGTCCCGCTTTTTTCGGCCGGGTCGTGCGGGGCGTGCGCAACGGCCCCTCCCCCGCCTGGCTGCAGCAGCGGCTCAAGGCGGTCGGCCAGCGGCCGATCAGCGCGCTGGTGGACATGACCAATTTCATCATGCTCGGCTACGGCCGTCCGCTGCACGTCTACGATCTCGCCAAGCTAAGCGGCGCGCTGGTGGCGAGGAAGGCGCGGGACGGGGAAGAAGTGCTGGCGCTGAACGGCAAGACCTACCGCCTGAAACCCGATATGACGGTGATCGCCGACGACGACCGTGTCCACGACATCGGCGGCATCATGGGCGGCGAGCATAGCGGCGTCAGCGACGGCACATCCGACATCGTCATCGAATGCGCCTATTTCGATCCCGACGCGATTGCCCGCACCGGCCAGGCGCTGGCGCTCACCTCCGACGCGCGCAGCCGCTTCGAGCGCGGCGTCGATCCGGCATTCCTGGAGTCGGGGCTGGCGCTGGCGACACAGATGGCGATGGCATTGGCGGGCGGCACCGCTTCGCACGCGGTTCATGCCGGGACGCCGCCGCTGGAGCGCAAGCAGATTGGCTATCGTCCCGAGCGGACGAAGGAGCTGGCCGGCGTCGCGATCGCGCCCGAGCGCCAGAAGGCGATCCTCGAACGGCTTGGCTTCGCCGTGGCGGAGGAGACGCCCTGGCGGGTCGAAGCGCCGTCATGGCGTCGTGACGTCGACGGAAGCGCCGACATCGTCGAGGAGGTGGTGCGGATCGAGGGGCTCGACACGCTGCCCTCGACGCCCTTGCCGCGTGCGCCCGGCGTCGCCAGGCCGACGGCCACGCCGGCGCAGCTTGTCGAGCGGCGTGTCCGCCGCGCCGCCGCGGCGCGCGGGCTCAACGAGGCCGTGACCTGGAGCTTCATTTCCCAATCCGAGGCCGATCTGTTCGGCGGCGGCGCATGGCGGCTCGCCAATCCGATCAGCGAGGATATGAAGGTGATGCGCCCGTCGCTGCTTCCCGGGCTGCTCGCCGCGGCGCGACGCAACGCGGCACGGGGCTCCGGCACCGTCCGGCTGTTCGAGCTCGGGCGCCGCTATCTGGACGATGCCGAGCGGCCGACGCTGGGCCTGGTCCTCGCCGGCGATGCAGCGCCGCGCGACTGGCGCACCGGCAAGGCGCGAGGTTTCGAGGCTTTCGACGCCAAGGCCGAGGCGCTGGCGCTCCTCGAAGCGGTGGGCGCCCCCGCCGGCAATTTGCAGAACCAGGCCGGAGCGTCGGGCGCCTATCATCCCGGCCGCAGCGCCCGTCTGACGCTCGGTCCGAAGAATGTGCTTGCCGAATATGGCGAGCTGCATCCAAACATGCTGAAGGCCTTTGATCTGGATGGCGCCGTGGTAGCAGCCGAAGTCTATCTCGACGCGATTCCTGGGCGGCGCGCGGCAGGCCATATGCGCGGCGCCTTCGCGCCGCCGATGCTGCAGCCGGTCAAGCGCGATTTCGCCTTCGTCGTGCCTCTGCCGATGGCGGCCGACGCGTTGCTGCGCGCCGTGCAAGGCGCGGAGCGCCAGGCGATCGTCGACGTGTCGCTGTTCGATATGTTCGAAGGCAAGGGCGTGCCCGAAGGCCATAAGTCGCTCGCCGTCGAGGTGACGTTGCAGCCCGGCGAGAAGAGCTTCACCGATGAGGAGTTGCAGGCGGTTTCGGAGCGTATCGTCGCCGCCGCCGCCAAGCTCGGGGCGCAGCTGCGTGGCTGAGGGTGAAGCGCCTTTCGCGACGGTCGCGATCATCGGCCTCGGCCTGATCGGAAGCTCGGTCGCGCGCGCGGTCCGCGAGGCCATGCCCGACGTGCGCTTGACCGGCTACGACATCAGCGCGGCGGTGCGCGAGCGGGCCGGCGCGCTCGCGCTCGTCGACGCGGTCTGCCAAAGCGCCGGCCAGGCCGTTGCCGACGCGGACCTGATCCTGTTCTGCGTTCCGGTCGGCGCGATGCGGGCGGCGGGAGAAAGCATCGCCGCTTCGATTCCCAACAAGGCGATCGTCAGCGACGTCGGCTCGGCAAAGGTTTCGGTTGCCAAGGCGTTGCGGGAGGCGCTGCCCGACGCGACGATCATCCCCGCGCATCCGGTCGCCGGCACCGAGAACAGCGGTCCCGACGCCGGTTTCGCCTCTCTGTTCCGCGGCCGCTGGTGCATCCTCACGCCGCATGAGGGCGCATCCAAGGCGAATGTCGCGCGGCTCACCGACTTCTGGCAGCGGCTCGGCGCGCGCGTCGAGACCATGGACGCCGAGCATCACGATCTGGTGCTCGCGGTCACCAGTCATTTGCCGCATCTCATCGCCTATACGATCGTCGGCACCGCCTCCGACCTCGAAGGCGTGACGCAAAGCGAGGTGATCAAATATTCGGCCGGCGGGTTTCGCGATTTCACGCGCATCGCCGCCTCCGACCCGACGATGTGGCGCGACGTCTTCCTCAACAACCGCGAGGCGGTGCTCGAGATGCTGCAGCGCTTCAGCGAGGATCTGTCGATGCTGCAGCGGGCGATCCGCTGGAACGATGGCGATACTTTGTTCGATCTCTTCACCCGCACCCGCGCGATCCGCCGCAGCATCATCGAACAGGGCCAGGACGACGCGCGCCCCGACTTCGGCCGCACGCATGAATAGAGGGCGGAGATCAGAGGTCAGAAGGTCTTTGCTTCCTGATTTCTGATTTCTGATTTCCGACCGCCGGTTCAAGCGCATTGATCGCCTCGTGCACGCGGGCCTCGACCTGTGCGCGCGGCAATCCGGGCGGTATGGGTTCGCCGAAGCGCATGGTGACGATGCCCGGCTTGCGCGGACCCCGGCGCGGCCAGAGGCGGCCGCTGTCGAGCGCCACCGGCACCACCGGCAGACCCAGCGCGCGGTAGAGGCCGGCGAAGCCGGGCTGAAGCGCCGGCCGCTCGCCCGGCGCGACGCGCGTCCCTTCGGGAAAGATAAAGATCGAGCGGTCCTCGGCAACCGCCGCCTGCGCCGCCTGCAGCATCTTGCGGAGCGCCGGGGCGCCGCCGCCGCGATCGACCGGAATGACGCCATAGCGCCGTGCCGCCCAGCCCCAGGCCGGTATGTCGCTGAGCTCGCGCTTGACGACCGCCGCCGGAGTGCCGAGCAGCAGGACCAGCTCCAGCGTCTCGAACATCGATTGATGCTTGGCCGCGACCAGCACCGGCGCCGCCGGCACGTGCCCTTCCGTTCTCGTCCGGATGCCGAGCAGCCGGCCGGCGCACCAGCGGTGATAGCGCGCCCAGACCAGCGCCACGGCGATCAGCGCGCGCTGTCCGAAAGCCGCCGCCATGATCGCCACCGTCACGAACAGCGCGGTCATCGGATAGAAGAACAGCATGAAGAGCCCCGTGCGCGCGCGCGCCATCATATCCCGATCACGACGGCAGCGCGGCGCAGCAGATATTTGTTATATTCGGTGAACAATTGCCGGAAATTGGGATCGCTCGCGATGGCGTCCTCGACGATCTCGACCTTGTCCCCGGCTCGGCGCGAAAGCTCGAAACTGGCGCGCGGCATGTGCCAATCGGTGGTCACCAGCCGCACCGTCCTGAACTTGTGCCGGTCGAGCCAGCGGGCGGTTTCCTCGGCGTTCGAGCGCGTGTCGACCGATTCCCGGCCGAGATCGATGCAGCATTCGAACAGCGTGCGATCGCGGCCCGTCTTCACGGCGAGTTCGATCGGCTTCACGGTCCGGTCGACGCCCGAAATCAGCATCCGCTTTGCTTTCTGCCGCTCGAGCAGATCGAGACCGCGATCGATCCGTCCGCGGGCGCCGGTGAGCACCACGATCGCGTCGGTGGCGCGCAGATCGGCCGGGCGCGGCAGCCGCACCACGAACAGGACGTAGCCAAGCGCATACAGCAAGATCAGGAGGGCAAGCGTGCGCCGGATCATGGCAGGCGGCTCCGTCTCATAGCAAACGCCCCAGCGCCCTCAATATCGTCAGCCGGGCGACGAGCATCGCCAGCAGAACGCCGGCCGCAGGCAGCGCGACCAGGATCAGCCAGCTGACCAGGGGAAGGCCGGCCGAACCGAGCAGTTCCGAACCCAGGGCACCGACGCGCTGCGCGATCCCCATCAGCACCAGTGCCGCCGCGACCAGCCCGACGCCGCCGCCGAACAGGGCGTCGAGGGCGATCCGGCGCTGGAACAAACGCGCCACCTGAACATCGGTCGCGCCCATCAGGTGCAGCACCTCTATGGTACCGCGATGGGTGTCGAGTGCCGCGCGCGCGGCCAGCACGACCGTGGCGGCGGTGGCGCCGATCATCAGCAGCACCAGCCCCGACGCCAGCCATTTGAGCGCGTCGATCAGCTTGGCGAGAGGCGCGAGCCATTGCGCATTGTCGTCGACCCGGGCCGACGGCGCGACATCGATGATGCTGGCCCGGACGGCATCGAGCCGACGATAGGCGTCCGGCGTGAGATCGACGTCGATCATCACCGGCACCGGCAGATCGCTGGCGAGACCCCCGGTGCCGAGCCACGGCTCGAGCAGCTGCGTCATCTCCGCGGCTTCGATGCGCCGCACCTGCCTGACGCCGGCCAGCTTATGAAGTTCTGAGACGGCGATCTTCGCCTGCGCCTCGCGAAAGTCGGGATTGGCTTCGACGATCTGGATGGTGATGCGGTTGCCGATGTCGGCGTCGAGGCTGCGCGCCGCATGCCTGAGGCCGAGGCCGGCAGCGGCGGCAAGCACGGTCAGGAACATCATGATCGCGATCACCCAGGGCATGGGCCCGGCGAGCCGGCCTTCGGGCAGCAAACGGCGATCGGCCGCGCCGAACCTGCGCACGCCCCCCCTCATCGTGCCGGCCGCCTCACGCGGTCGGCCAGCGCGGCGGATTGCGCAGCGCGCCGGTCGGGTCGGCGAGCTGGCCGCGGTCGAGCCGAAGCATTTCGCAGCGCGCGATGCGCGAAATGAGATGGACGTCGTGGGTCGCGACGACCACCGTCGTGCCGAGCTTGTTGAGCGAATCGAACAGGTGCAGCAGCCGTTTCGCCATTTCGGGATCGACATTGCCGGTCGGCTCGTCGGCGACAAGCAGTTCCGGGCGCGCGATCACCGCGCGCGCGATCGCGACGCGCTGCTGCTCGCCGCCCGAAAGCGTCGCCGGGCGCGCGCTCGAGCGATCGCCGAGCCCTACCCAATCGAGCATCTCGCGGACCGGCGTCTCGAGATCGCGGTCCTCCACGCCGGCGACGCGCAGCGGCAGCGCGACATTGTCGAACGTCGACAGGTGACGCACCAGCCGGAAATCCTGGAACACGACACCGATCCGGCGTCGAAAGCCGGGCAGGCGCTTGCGGTGCATGGTGACGATGTCCTCGCCGAACAGGCGAATGAGGCCGCGGCTCGGACGCTGCGCCAGATAGAGCAATTTGAGCAGCGACGTCTTGCCCGCGCCCGATGGACCGGTGAGGAAGTAGAAGCCGCCTTCGCGCAGGGTGAAGCTCAGGTCAGACAGAGTCTCCGCGCCCGTGCCGTAGCGCAGGCCGACATTTTCGAACTGTACGATGCTGCCGCTGGCGACCAGACGTCCCTCCGCTTTCGTGCCCGGTCAACCCAATGGCATGCGCCGAGCCGTTCCGTAAAGCGTCCCGCTCGTGGGGAGCCCGGGCCTTCGCGGGGCGGATGGGTGATAGAGCGGGGTGCGGGGTCGATGATCAGGTACGGCGTGCCCCACGCGCCGTAGCCATGTCTGCGACATGGCAGACCTGTTCATTCGCTTGCATGGCGCGACTCACTCGTGTTTAGAATCGGGACAGATTTGATGAGCAACGCGCGATGATCCTGACCTGCCCAGCCTGCCGCACCCGCTATGTGGTTCCCGACAGCGCGGTCGGGCCCGCGGGGCGCCAGGTCCGCTGCGCGCAATGCAAGAACAGCTGGTTTCAGGAAGCGGCCGCACCGCGCCGCGCCGAACCTGCCGCGCCCGAGCCGAAGACACCGGTCCGCCCGCTCGAATCCAGGGCTCCGGCGGCGACGCCGCGCATGCCGGAACGCGCCCCCGAACGTGCCGAGGCGACCCGCGGCGACGACCGGATCCAGCAGCCCGCCCCGGCGCCCTTCGCTCCCTCCGAATCGGCCCCGACCGCTGCGGCTCCACCACCTGCGCCGCCGGCCGCGCCACCGCCCCCGCCGCCCGCTCCCGTCTCCTTCACACCCGCCGCGCCGTCGCTCAAATCCTCGCTGTTCGAGCAGCCGATGGCGCCAGCGCCGGAAGCCGAGGCCGAACCCGAAGCAGACGGCGGCTATGATGCCTTTGCGAACGAGCCGCCGTTCCGCGCACGCCGCAATCCGGCGAAAATGTGGACCATCCTGGCTGGCGTGGCCGCGGCGATCATGCTGCTTGCCGCGATCGCCATCTATATCTTCGGGCTTCCCGACATGGGCGGGACGGCGCTGGCACGGACCGGCACGCCGCTGATCCTCGAAGTGACGCGCAAGCCGGAGCGACAGCGGATGGAGAGCGGCAACGAATTGCTCGCCGTTTCGGGCCGCATCGTCAATCCCACCGACGCGGTGCAGCGCGTGCCCCAGATCAGCGCCGAGCTTCGCGATGCGCAGGGCAGGGTCGTCTACCAATGGGCGATTTCGGCGCCGGTGGCGCAATTGGGGCCCAGGCAGGCGGCCACGTTCAACAGCGCCGAGGTCGACGTCCCGCAGGCCGCGCGCGCGTTCAATGTCCATTTTGCCGAAGGCCCGTAGCGCGCTGACCGGGCTTTTCACGCGCCGCAGCGGCACCTGTCGCGCATTCTGTGCGCCGATGCGCGAAGCGGCACAGGCAGCGGAGGAGGCGGCGCGGCGATGAAGATCGGTGTCCTGACCGGCGGCGGCGACGTCCCCGGCCTCAACCCGTGCATCCGCTCGATCACGCTGTCGGCGGACGATCTCGGCTGGCAGGTGATCGGTTTCCGGCGCGGCTGGCAGGGCTTTCTCGAAATCGACGCCGACGACCCGGCGTCGATCGCCGCGAACAGCGTGCCGCTCACCCGCGAAAGCGTGCGGGGTATCGATCGCATGGGGGGCACCATCCTCCACACCTCGCGGACCGACCCGCGCACCGACAAGGATGGCGACAAGACCGGCCAGGTCCTGCACGTGCTCGAGCGGCTCGGCGTCGACGCGATGGTGACGCTGGGTGGCGACGGCACGTTGCGCTTCTCGGCGCATCTCTCGCGTCAGGGCTTTCCGGTCGTCTCGGTCCCCAAGACGATGGATAATGACGTGTTCGGGACCGATTATTGCATCGGCTTCTCGACCGCGGTCAGCCGCTCGGTCGAGGCGATCAACGCCCTGCGCACGACCGTCGAGAGCCACGAACGTATCGGCATCGTCGAATTGTTCGGCCGGCGAAGCGGCGAGACCGCGTTGCTGGCCGGTTTTCTGGCGCAGGTCGACCGCACCGTGATCGCCGAGATACCGGCCGATCTCGACGTGCTGCTGCCGTTGCTCGCCGCAGACATGGCGGGCAGCGCCGCCCATTATGCGATGTGCGTGATCTCCGAAGGCGCGACGATCCGCGGCGAGGGCGGGGGCGACGATGCCGTCCGATCGATGCCGGCGAGTCAGCGCGACGAAATCAACGTCAGCCGCCGCCTCGGACGCGCGATCGGCAAGCGGCTCGGCTGCGGCACGGTGATCCAGGAGCTCGCCTATCTGATGCGCGCCGGCGAGCCCGACGCGATGGACCGCATGGTGGGCCTCGCCTTCGGAGCGCTCGCCGTGCAGCTCCTGCAGCGCCATCAGTCCGGCCTGATGGTGGCGCTCACGGACGGCAATTATTGCCATGTGCCGATCGGGCGACTGGAGGAAGGCCGCAAATCGGTCGATGTCTCGGGACTGTACGATCCCTCGGCCTATCGCGCCAAGCTGATGCGGGTCGAGGGCATGCCGATGTTCCTCTACTGAAAGCCGGTCGCCGAAAGTCGCGCGCTGCGGCGCTTCCGAACGGGCTGCAGCGCCATTGCGCCGCGCAGGGAGCTTTGCTAGACGCACCCACTGCCAGGGGCGCCGGCAGGCCCGCGCCCTGCCCTCGGTTTCGCCGCGGGCAAAGCACGTGCGGTCGTGGCGGAACTGGTAGACGCGCAACGTTGAGGTCGTTGTGGGCGAAAGCCCGTGGAAGTTCGAGTCTTCTCGACCGCACCACATAGTCTTCATCTCGGGTCGGAATCAGAGCGGGTGTGATGGGACTGGGACGGCCCTCTCGAGGAAGGCGCCTCAATTCCCGCATATTCGCCCGGCCCGAGCCTCGCCATGCGGCAAAGCCTCGGCAGGGGCGGGCGCACATCGCCGTTCACGAATGATGACCAGCCTCTCAGCGCCCCACGCGGGAGCGCCTGGAACAGGATGCGAGAAAGTGGGAACCATTGATGCAGGTCGCCGCGTCTCCGAGACCCGGCTCAATTTTCGCCATCCTGCGGCAACCCAGATTTCCAAAGCGGAATGCGATTCAATCCAATCGCATCCCGCTTTAGTCGATGGTCCCGCTCCGTCGCGGAGGCTTTAGAACAGCGAGCGATTAATATGAATCGCTCGCTGTTCTATAACTCTTTGTTGCCGCATCGCTATTTGCGAAAAACCGGTACCCACTTTTTCGCGCGATGCTTTAGAACTTGTATCCGGCTTTGACACCGTAGGTGCGTGGAGCGCCCACGACGCCTTGCGCGCCACCGCCTGGGTTCGATTGAGCACCCAGGCTCACATAATATTGCTCATCCGTTATATTGCGCGCCCAGACGCCCAGGCTCATCCTTCCCCCAGGAAGCGTGTAGGTCGCGCTGCCGTCCAACAGGCCATAGGAAGGCTGGGAGACGATATTGTCCGGCCCAGGATACCATTTGCTTGAATAGCTGTAGTTCACGTTCAAGTTGATTTCGCCTTCCGCGATCGGCGCCGTATAGGAGCCGCCGATGTTGAAGGTGACGTCCGGCGAGAAGGGAAGCCTCTTGCCCTTCGCGCTGCCGAGCGTCGCGCTGATGCCCCCTCCCGCGGAAACAGGCTGTGGAACCAGGAAGGCGGCAAGCGGATAGGATCTGAACTCAGAGTGCATCAGGGTAGCACCGCCGAAGATGCTCAGATGGGGTCCGATCCTGGCCGTGAGATCGATATCGGCACCATAAGCGCGGGCGCGGGCACCATTATCCTGTATCGACGATGTTTGGGTGAAGAGCGTTACCTGAATGTTCTTATAGTCATAATAGAAGCCGGCGACGTTCAGACGAACGCGTTTGTTCAATAGTTCGGTTTTGAGGCCGATCTCATACGCATCGAGCACCTCCGGCTCGATCGGCTCCGGGTTGGCCGGTATGCCGTTGAACAGGCCGCTCTTGAAGCCGCGGTTATAGGAGACATAGCCCAGGATATCGGGCGTCAGCTTCTGGTCCAGGGCCAAGCGCCAGGTCAATTTCTTGAAAACCTTGTGAGCATCTACCGGAGGGCTCGTGCTGTTAAGAAATTCGAGAGGGGGCAGGAAGGCGATGCTGGTGTCGCCCTCGATCCCGCGCCGCTCGATGGTATAGCGCAATCCGGCCGTCACATGACCGCCCGGCCAAAGCGGAGCCGTAACCTGCCCGAAGGCGGCGCCCGATTTCGTCGTCAAGGTGGTCCTGAAGGTCAGCGATTCAAGCGGCGCGATGGTCGTGCCCTTGACTTGCACCTCGGGCGTAAATCCCTTCCCGTTCAGATAATATAGGCCCGCCACCCACTGGATCGGCGATCCCTCCAGGGAACCGAGCTGGAGCTCCTGCGAAAACTGGCGGTCCTTCTGACGTATGCTGCCCAGGGAGCGCAAGGCGGGCACCGGCGCGAATTGATTGGCCAAATTTGTATAGGCGCGCCTGTAGGCGGTGATGCTCGTCGCCCTCAAGCCGTCGAACTCGTGATCCCATTGCAGGCTGCCACCGCCGGTCCTGAAAAGATAGTGAGGCTGGGTCAGCACATTGATGTCGTAAAAGCCGCCGCCGGTGAAGACGTAGGGATCCCCCACTTCCGCGAAGGGCGCCAAGGCGCCGCTGAGGACGAACGGCGCCAGATCCGGCCGCATCGCGGCGATGGTGCTGCCCGGTCCATAATTGTTGGACGTTCCGTTGATCGGCCTGAAGCTGTTGAATCGATTGCCTTTCGCTTCCGAATAATCGCCGATCAGACGAAAATGGTCCCGCTCTCCGGGCTCGTACAACCATTTCGACCGCACCGCATATTCGTCCATGCGGTTGACATCCTTTCCGTTGGAAAGGTTCTTGCCCCAGCCATCGCCCTGCACCGAGAAATATCCGGCGATGTCGGCCGCGAAGTTCGAGCCGATGCCGGCGGTGAGATAGCCCTGGCCGGCAATCGTATCGTAATTGCCGTAGCGGATCGTGAAGTCGCCGCCCGGTTCGCGGCGCGGATCGCGCGTCCGGATGCTGATCACGCCGCCGGTCGCGTTGCGCCCGAACAGGGTTCCTTGCGGACCCTTGAGGACTTCGACCTGCTCGATATTGTTCAGCTGAACGAGCGCGCCGCCCAGGCTCAGAATATAGACGCCATCGACATAGGTCGCGATCGAATTTTCGGCTCCGACGCCGCTCGCGGCGGTGCCGACGCCGCGAAGACGGGCTTTGATGCCGCCGAGACTGCTTTCGACGATCAATCCCGGCACGACCTGGGCCAGATCCTGTGTGCTGGTGATCCCGATATTCTGCAGCCGCTGGCCTGTGACCGCGGTGATGGCGATGGGAACATTCTGGATGTTCTCCTTTCGCTTCTGAGCGATCACGATGATTTCTTCGTTGGAATCCTCGCTCGCGGTACCCGCGTTTTGCGAAGCCGGAGCAGCGGATGTGCCGGTGCCTTGCGCGCGCGCCTGTCCGGCAGCAAGGGCGCCAAAGCTCACTGCGGCGAGAAGCAAGCCCGCGCGCTGCCAATTCAATTCAAACATCCTCCACCCCCTCTTCTTTATGAATTATAGTAATCGCTTATCTGCTTGGGCCGTTTACGATCGCGCTAGGCAAGCACGGGCTCCGCCACCGGCTCTCCCACTTTTTCGACCCAGGACGTGGCTTCGACCAGGATGCGGCGGTCGGCTTCCTTGAAGGCCACGCCGACGGGGTCTCCGCCTTCGGCGACGATCTTGGCCTGCTGCTTCCAGATGCGCCGCTGCTTCACGAGACCGGTGTCCGATGTCGCAAGATGTTCTTCCGAATGAAGCGTGATGGTCCCTTGACCGAGTTGCGCCTCATAGTCGCCCGGATAGAGTTGACGCTCTTCGGGCGTCAGCTCGCTCCATATCTTCTTCTCCGGGCCGAAGCCGAGCAGCGGCGGGGCGTTGGGATCGAGCGGGCCTGCGGACCCCATCTTCAGGCGAACCATCGCCATAGCCGTTGTAGTCGTGTCATCGATCGGGACCCAGAACAGAAGTCCGAGGCCGTCGAGCCCGTCCGTCACGACCGAGGGAATGCCGACGATGTTGGGCATCAGCATCTGCTCGATCCGCACATAGGTTTCGCCGTTGCCGAGATCGCGCCGCGCGGTCGTCAGAATGGAATGACCGTCTGACGAAACGGTCCATTCGATCTCCGGAAGCTCGGGACCGAATTTCGGAGAGAAAAGCTGCGCCCCGCTGATCCTCACGTGCAGAATGGCAAGGTGATAATGGTCGGTCGCATTGTCGAAACCCTGGTACCAATTGTGAGGCAGCAAGGTGGGGCCCACCACTTCGGGCGAGTCCGGTCCCCCCGTCACGATCACCGTTTCGTCCTCGGCCAGGTCTTCGAAGCATGAGAAGATGGGGAACAGCGGCTGGCGATCGGGCGGGCCCATATAGGTCCACACCGCGCCGAACTGCTCGACCACCGGATACCAGGGCTGGCGAAGCTTGTGCC
>DATFHP010000083.1:0-11947 GCA_035248285.1 Allosphingosinicella sp.
CGCTCAGCTTGACAGCATCCGCAAGCGCACGCCCTACAACCCCGCCTTCTTGAACGGCGCGGACATGACCGCCCTGGGCGTCAGCGAAGGCGATCTGGTGGAAGTGTCGAGCGCGCACGGACAGGCGGCGTTCGTGGCGGCACGCGACGACAAGCTGCGCCCGGGCGTCGTCGCCGCCAGCCACGGCTGGGGCGCCGCCCCCGGTTCGAACACCGATCCGCGCGAACCGGGCGTCGGCGCGTGCGTCAACCTGCTGGTCGACAGCGACGATAATGTCGAAACGATCAATGCGATGCCGCATTTCTCCGCCGTGCCCGTGCGCGTGCGGCCGCTGGCCCCGGGCAATTGACCCCAATATCCCGAAACTGAAGTTCGTTCTTTTCTTCGTCACGCCTGCGGCGGCAGGCATGACGTGAGGCGACGGACTTCAGAAGCCCCACATCGGGTCGCCTCGATCGGGGGCGGCTTGCAAATCAAGTTGACACGCAACGCAGCTGAACTACAGATGTAGTTGACGGCCCGTGAAGAATGCCGAATTTTATAACAAGCGCTGGCGAGCCAGCGGGGAGGAAGGCATGAGGAGATCGGTTAAGGCGTCCATCCTTGCATGGACCGCGATCGGGGCGCTGGCTGCCGGTCGGGCGCAGGCGCAATCGACCGCGGCGCCGGCACCGGCAGCGTCGACGGAAGGGCAGGTCGAGGACATCATCGTCACCGCCCAGAAGCGCA
Source organism: Allosphingosinicella sp. (assembly GCA_035248285.1). Lineage (GTDB taxonomy): Bacteria > Pseudomonadota > Alphaproteobacteria > Sphingomonadales > Sphingomonadaceae > Allosphingosinicella. The sequence continues at coordinate 730 of DATFHP010000083.1, forward strand.
GCGAAAGGCTTCAGGACGTCCCGATCGCCATCACGACCGTCAAGGGTGAGCAATTGTCGGCGCTGAACGTCGTGAGCGCGATCGATCTCAGGCTTGCGGCCCCTTCGCTCAACTCTACCGACGCGAACGGCTATTTCGCGAGCAGCATTCGCGGCGTGGGATCCCTGAATTTTGCGGCCTTGGCCGAGTCTCCGGTGGCGCTGTACATCGACGGGGTCTATCTGGCCGCTGCGCAAGCGAATGAGCTTGCGCTCAACAACATCCAGTCCGTCGAGGTTCTGAAGGGCCCGCAGGGCACCTTGTTCGGCCGCAACTCGACGGCCGGCGTCATTCAAATCACCACCGCCACGCCCTCCGACGTCCCGACCGGCAAGTTCAGCGTCGGTTACGCAAATTACGATACGCTGACCGGCAATGCCTATATTTCGGGCGGTCTGGCCGATGGCCTTGCCGCCGATTTGGCGTTCGTGGGGCGGACGCAGGGAAAAGGGTGGGGGAAAAATATCGTAACCGGGTCGGACGTGAACCGAACCAAGCATGACATTTCCGTTCGATCGAAGATCGCATGGAGGCCCGGGCCCGATACGACGGTGACGTTGATAGGCAATTATTGGGACGGCGGGGGCAGCCAGGGTACGAACACGGCTTATCCTGGGAAGGTTTCCGGGCTTGTGCCAGGGCGCGTCAACCCCGATCTCGGTTACGACACCGATTCCGACGTCGACTTCTTCAGGTCGGGGTGGAGTGCCGGCGGCACCCTGAAGATAGATCATAACGTCGGTAACGTCAGGATCAGCAGCATATCCGCCTACCGCAAGACGGTCGACTTCGTATCGGAAGATCTGGATTTCACGCCGTTCAACTTGCAGTCTCTCGAGGCTTGGCAACGGGATAGCCAGTTTACGCAGGAGCTGCAGATCAGCTCGACAGGCACGTCGCGTTTGCGTTGGACCGCGGGGCTTTACTATTTCGATGCCAAAGGCAGTTACCGGCCTCTCGACCTCCATCTTACGGCGGCCGGCATAAACCTGACTTTATATGATACGCTAACGGCCAAATCCGGCGCCGCTTACGCGCAGGCGACTTATGAAATTCTGGATGGCACCAATCTGACCTTGGGCGGACGGTACACAAGCGAGCGCCGCAAGGACATCGATAACTCCCAGATCCTCGAAATCCCCTTCTTTGGTCTGACCATACCGGCGGCGTTCCCGGATCGGCGGGTCAAGGCGAACAAGTTCACATACCGGATCAGTCTGGATCACCGTTTTTCGGACGAGGCGCTCGTCTATGCCTCGCTCAATACCGGTTTCAAGAGTGGCGGCTACAACCCCAATGCCCCCACTCAGGCCCCGTACCGCCCGGAAACCGTGACCGCCTATGAGGCCGGCCTGAAGACCGATCTGTTCGACAGGCACCTCCGGTTCAACGCCGCCGGCTTCTATTATGACTACAAGAACATCCAGGTTCAAAAACTGGAAAATACCTCGATCTTCGTCTTCAACGGCGCATCGGCGCGCATCTATGGAGCGGATGTCGATTTCACGGCTGTGCTCGGCAAAGCCTTCACGCTGACCGGCGGGATCAACTGGATCAGCCCGAAGTTCAAGAAATTCCCGATTTGCTCGATATCGTCGCCGGCCGGAGGGGTGCCGCTTACGACCGGTCCGTGCGACGGGAAACAGATACCCTTCGCCGCCAAGTTCAGCGCCAGTCTCGCGGCCAATTATTCCGCGGATTTGGGAGCCGGCAAGCTGCTTGCGGGCGCGAACGTCTATTATAACAGCGGCTTCTTCTTCGAGCCCGATAACGTATTGAAGCAGCGGCGCTACGCCAAGGTGGGGGCGTCCGTTAAGTGGAGATCGGACAGCGGGTTGTCGGTCGGTGTGTTTGGCAGGAACCTCACCAATCGCCGGACGCTGGGCTTCGCCGCGAGCCAGGCCGACGGGAACGTCGTCGCCAGTTTTGTCGAACCCCGCAACTATGGCATCAACCTGGGGTATGAATTCTGACGGAGGCTCCGCACCCGCGACGGCGGCCATTCGGCTTCTCTTGAAGGATGGGAGGCCGAAAGGCCGGCTTGCGTCGAGTCGGGTCGTCGTGTCCGCCGGACGCGATCGCGCGCTGCCGGACCGTTGACGCCTGATCGAAGCGGCGGGGATGGTCCGCCGTTGAGCCGGCGCGGGCACGCGCCTACATTCGCCGCATGACGACGCTCCCAGTGACTGAAATCGGTGCGCGCGCGCGCGAAGTCTTACGGCTGGTGGTCGAAAGCTATCTCGCTTCGGGCGCACCCGTCGGCTCGCGCACCCTCTCGAGGCTTCCCGGGCTCAATCTCTCGCCGGCGTCGATCCGCAACGTGATGCAGGATCTGGAGGAGCTCGGTCTGCTCAGCCATCCGCACACGTCCGCCGGACGCATGCCGACCGAGAGCGGGCTGCGGCTGTTCGTGGACGCGATGATGCAGACCGCCGAGCCCAGTATGGAGGAGCGCGCGGCGATCGAAGGGCGGCTCGATCGCGGTGGGCCGATCGAAGACGCGCTCGCCGCGGCGACCGCGGCGCTTTCCGGGCTCTCCGCATGCGCCGGCATCGTGCTGGTGCCGAAGCGCGAGCCGGTGCTGAAGCAATTCGGCTTCGTTCCGCTCTCGCCCGGGCAGGCGCTGGCGGTGATGGTGGGGAGCGACGGCAACGTCGAGAACCGCGTCGTCGATCTGCCGCCCGGCGTCAGCGCCGCGACGCTCAGCGAGGGCGGCAATTATATCAACGCGCGGCTGTCCGGTCTCACCTTGAGCCAGGCGCAGGCGCGGCTCGCCGAGGAGATCAGGGCGGGCGAGGCGGCGCTCGACCGCGCATCGCAGGAGCTGGTCGCGCGCGGGCTCGCGACCTGGTCCGGCGACGGCTCGCGCCCCGTGCTGATCGTGCGCGGCCAGGCCAACCTCATCGACCCGCAGGCGGCGGCCGATCTGGAGCGGGTGCGCCAGCTGCTCGACGAGCTCGAGGGCAAGGAGGAGATCGCCCGGCTGCTCGACAGCGCGCGCGCCGGCCAGGGAATGAAGATCTTCATTGGATCGGAAAACAAGCTCTTCGCGTTGTCCGGTTCTTCCGTCATAGCCGCGCCCTATCGCGGCGGCGACGGCAAGGTCGTCGGCGTTGTCGGCGTGATCGGCCCGACGCGGTTGAACTATGCGCGCGTCGTGCCCATGGTGGATTTCACGGCACAGGCATTATCGAGATTGATGGCATGAACGACGAACAGCAATTCAACGAGCAACAGGATGACGACGGCGAGCCGTTCGAGGAGATCGCCGGCTCCCCCTTCGACGTCGACCGGTTGAGCGAGCTCGAAAAGGAGCTGGAGGAGGTGCGCCAGCACGCGCTCTACGCCCAGGCCGAGACTCAGAACGTGCGCCGGCGGCTCGAGCAGGAGAAGCAGGTCGCCTCGGCCTATGCGGTGACCGGCTTCGCGCGCGAGATGCTGACCGTGAAGGACAATCTCGACCGTGCCTTGGCCGCGGTGCCCGAGGAATTGCGCGAGGACGAGAAGCTCAAGCCGCTGCTCGCCGGCATCGAGGCGACCAGCCGCGAGCTGGACAATGTGTTCCAGCGCAACGGCATCACCCGCGTCGAGGCATTGGGCCAGCCGCTCGATCCCAACAGGCATCAGGCGATGGTCGAGGTGCCCGACGACCAGGCCGAACCCGGCACGATCGTCCAGGAGATGCAGACCGGCTACATGATCAAGGAGCGGCTGCTGCGGCCCGCGTTGGTGGGCGTGGCGAGGAAGCCCTGACGTTTTAGGGCCCCGAGCCTGCGTGTCGCAGGCTCCCTTCGCTTGCAGGGCCGCTGTGCAACTGTTCCGTTCGGCCTGAGCCTGTCGAAGGCCTTCCTTTTCCTCTCTTGGATCGAAGAGAGAGGGGGGCGGGCTTCGACAACAATGGAGGCTCCTCGCTTCGTCCGGGGGAAAAAGCAACTCGGTCATCGGCGCGAACGGCGTCTCTGACTTTCGCAGCGGTTCCGCTTGCGGGAGGGGAGACCCCCACCTAAACCGGAAGACGCAAAGGGAGACGCATGGGCAGCACTCTCATGCTTGCCGTGGCCGCAACTGCGTTCGTCGGAACGCATTTCCTGCTGTCGCACCCGCTCAGGCGGCCGCTCGTCTCGGCGATCGGCGAAGGGTCCTTCCTTGGTCTCTATTCGCTGGTCGCGGCCGTGACGCTCGTCTGGGCGGCGCTCGCCTATCGCGCCGCGCCGGCGACGCCTTTGTGGTGGCCTGTCGGCGACGGTCTCTGGGCGCTCGCGACCCTGGTCGTGCTGCTGGCGAGCATCCTCCTGGTCGGATCGTTGATCGGGAATCCGGCCTTTCCCGATCCGAAGGCGGCGGTGGCAATCCCGGCCGAGCCGCGCGGCGTGTTCGCGATCACGCGCCATCCGATGATGTGGGCGTTCGCTCTATGGGGTTTCGCCCACATTCTCGTCTCTCCGATGACCGCCAACGCGATCCTTGCCGGCGCAATCGTCATTCTCGCGCTGGCCGGCGCTGCACTCCAGGATCGCAAGAAGGAACGGCTCCAGCCTGCGAGCTGGCCGAGGTGGGAGTCGGCCACCAGCTTCATACCCTTTGCCGCCGTCGCCGCGGGCAAAGTCCGTCCCGGTGCGACCATGCCGGGATGGACCGCCACGTTGGGCGGCGTCGCGCTGTGGCTGGCGGCGACCTGGGCGCATATTCCCCTCGCCGGCTGGGAGGCCGGAATCTGGCGCTGGATCGGCGTGTGATCGCACTCTTGGTGCAAGACCTATATCGTTGGTCTCATATGGATGCGCGGCTCGCGTTGGGTGACTGGAATTGGGCGTTTGCCGACCGGCAGGTTTCAGGTTGCCTTAGTGGGATCGCCGCTGTTCTCAGACGCAAGTGCGGTCGACCGCTGGCGACCCATTGTGGACATCTACGAGGATTGCTGCCCGGCCTCCATCAGACCGACGCGCCTGCCTACAACCTGCTGAGAATTTCCGCTCTTTTCGCCGCCGCTTCCTGCGGGGAGATGAGACCTTTCCTGAGCAGTTCGTCGACTGCCTTCAGGCGCTCCTCTGCCGGCGCTTCGGCGGGGGCGGCGAGGCCTGGTGCTGGCAGTGCCGCCGGCTCGGGCCCAAGCAGCTGCTCGAGGCCGGTCTTGTATTTCGCCAGGACTTCGTAGCGCACGTCGGCGACACCCTTTTGGAACGAATCGCGCGGTACTTTTCGCGTCTCATTGATTTCGACCTGCCCGAGAAGCGTGTTACGTTGGTCGATGAGATAGGCGTTTATCGCGGTCCCGGTCTCATATTTGTTGCCGACCAGGACCCAGCTGTCGTGGAACGTATTGACGAACGACACGTCGAGCAGGATCGCCGCATCATATCCGCCCCCGGTGAAGTCCTGCATCCCGCCGACCACGGTCACGCTGCGGAACCGGCTGACGAGCGGCTGCATCACGCTGTCGGTGATGAACTTGGGGTCGTACGCCAGCGCCAGCATGCGGTCCCCCTCGATAACCGCCTGCTTGCCGGCGATGAAGCCGCCAACCGCGCGGTCAATCCCGTTCAGTCCGGCCATCATGTCCTTTGACCAGGCGAGATGTGCCTTGGTGTTTTCGCTGAGGATCACTGCGACGTTGAGGTCGCCGACCCGCGCAATCGGGCCGCCGTGGCCGACTGCCAGTGTCTGCCGGTCGGTGATTCCAGTGAAGGCATCGATATGCGCCGGCGCCGGGCTGCGCATCGTGACATGGGCAAGCACTGGCGCTGAAGTGCCGAAGCCGATGAGGGCGGCCGCGATGGTGATCCGAAACCTGTTCCGCCCGATTCTTTTCCCGGTCTTCATATTTCCCCCTTCGGTGAGGCGACGAACCGGCGAGTGCCGCGCCGCAGTCGACCATGAAGACAGTGTGTCGCCGATTCACCGGCGTCAAAGGCCACAGTGGATGGCTTGAAAATCACTTACTGCCATTCCGCGCGCCAGCTGATCTTTCCTCCCGGGCAATCGGTATTGGAGTAAAATCCGTCGGTGCAGAACCAATTACGCGATTGACCGCCCTTGAGATAAACAGGTTCTGTTGCGCCAGGCCAGGTTATCGTAATCATGATTGGTGATGAGCACTGATTTCTGACTTCATAGTCGTATCGATAATAAGGATGCCCGGTATTGGTCGAGGTTACGTACTTTGAGCTGGTACTGGCGACCGATCCGCAAGGCGCACCGCTTGCGGTTACCGGGGTTCCTCCCGGCTTGGAGGACGATCCGGACTGAGTGGGCGTGCTGGCGCCCCCGGCGGATCCGCCATATCCCGTTACTGCAGACATCGCGGATGAACCCATCAGCGCGGTTTGCACGCTCTGACTGACCGAGCCGGACGACGATGGCAGGGTGCCGGCGCCGCCATTGCCAGATCCTCCGCTGCTGGCGGATGCAAGTGCGGCGGCACTGACCGCGCTCAGCATGTTCGACATCATCGCATTGGCCCGGGCCTTGCCATTCTCGGTGAGCTGGTTGATCTGGCTGGAATTGGATGCCTGCTGGTTGGCAAGCGTCTGTGCCGCTTGCGGGTTGTTCATCTGGCTGGCGGATTGCTGAAACAGGCCTTGGGTGAATGATCCTGCATTCGGCGTGCTACGATTTTTCAGTTCTTCGCGGGCGCGGTTGCCCTTTGCGAGAAGCTCCTTCTCAGCCTGAGACATCAATTTGAGGTTGCCGTTTGAACATGTCGACTGGCCGCAGGCTTCCTGACGCAAGGCATCCCTTTCACGCACCAGCGCCTGCAGGTCATCGGTCGAACAACTGAGGATGTTCGCGCACAATTGAGCGCTACTTTGGCTGGAGGTTTGGGCGGACGGCGGGGGAGGTGCCTGCGAGTCTTCAGGCCTTTGGAGCGATTGCTCACTTGTAGAAAGGACAGGCACGCCCTGTGGTTCGACCAGCGACCCATTCCCCTGAAAAACTTCCACGGCGCCGGCCGACGAATTGCCCCTGGCCTTGTCCTGCACCAGTTGCTCACCCAGGCTTTTCCGGACGCACGCCAGGCGAGGATCTGCTCGGAGAAAGTTACGAGGATAAAAGCCTACGATTTCGTCATTCCCAACGGAGAGAGGGCAAGTGCCAATCCAGACTTTGACGACCGAACCGCCCGCCGCATCACGCACATAATTCCAACCGTCGACGGACTGATGCGGTGTCAAAACGACATTAAGAACACCACCATGTGTCCAATAAGGTGTAAATTCCAGAGCAGGACGCAACGTGGCAGTCCATTGCGGCGCATGTTGCATCGTGGCGCCGACCGGCCAGTCTGAAAATCCTTCGGCATCGACCTCGACAATCGACTGTTGCGCAGTGTCACATGCGTTGACCAACCGAAAGGTCACCCGCCACGAAACTTTGTCTTCGGGTCGGACGATCTCGGCAATTTGAGGTTGGACGCAATGGGTGCCCACGTCCGAAATGATTTCCAGCCTTGGCGGCACGTCATCCGTCTGCGGACCAACCTGCGCCAGTGCCGAAAGGGACATGCCCAAGCAGCCGAAAACCAGGAAAAGACCGTTCCGGATGCACCGGCTGGTAGATGAGCTTGAGCTCATACGCCGAGCGGGGCGTTCGAGATGCGCATTATTTTTTCCCGGTCGCGCGACAGAATCAAACAAAGGCAGGCAAACATCGCCGTGCGCAATCCGCCACCACTCTTTATCTTCCCTCCACACACATTTTGCATCGTCCGCCGCCGCGATCATCACAAGTCCTTCAATATGTCGGCTTTCTTTTGCGATGCTTCGGCGGGTGTGAGCAGCCCTTGCTTCAGCAAATCCTCCACTTCGCGCAAACGATCGGCTCTGGAAGCGGTCGACGATTTCGGGAGCGACACTGGCTCTGCGACCGACGCCGGTTCCGGGCCCAGCAGATTTGCCATCGCGGACTGGTATTTCAGCAACGTATCGCTGCGCAGATCGAAGACATCTTTCAAAAATTTATCGGGCTTGGCCTTGCGCGTCTGGGTGACTTCGACCTTGCCGACCAGAACATTCCTCCGGTCGACGAAATAGACGTTGATCGTGGTGCTGGTTTCATACTTGGCGCCGAACACGAAACCGACCGAGAATATGTCGCCGAAGGATACATCCACCAGCGCGAGCAGATCGAAATTGCCCTGGGAAAATTGCGCTGCGTCATCGACGATTTTTACATCATGGAAGCGGCGGACCAAGGGCTGCATCACACTGTCGGTGACGAACTTCGGATCATAGGCGAGCTGGCACATCCGGTCGCCTTCGGCAACCGCTTCCGATCCGGCAAAAACCGATGCCATGGTGCGCGTGGCTCCCTTCGTGCCCCCGGTCACTTCGTTCGACCAGGCGATTTGCCGCTTGGTGTTCTCGCTCAGCACGACCGCGACATTCGCCCCGCTCACGCCCGGGACAGGAACGGCAGGCCCCACGGCAAGCGACTGGCGGTCGAGGATGCCGGTGAAGGCGTCGATGCGTTGCGGCGATCGGGAGAAACAGCCAGTCGCATGCGCCGGTCCGGCGACGGCAAGGGCCAAGGTGGCGGCGACGAGAGTAAGGATCGGGCGCCGGCGTTGGGGCTCCGATAGTGACTGGCCGAAACAATAGTTGGACCGGTCTCTGTCCATAGCCAGAACGCCCCCCGACAATGTGGATATTCATGCCCGCAATGCGATACGGAAACAAGTCTACTCGGAGGTCACCAGAACTCGGGAGGATGGCTTCGTTGGTTTGGAAACTGGCAGTAGCGCAACGCCTGCTTTCCACCCCTGGCGGACGTCCAGCCAGGCTAGACCAAGGGCCGCTTCCTATTGTTCTTGCTGAAATCCTATGTTATAGAACATAACATGAACATTCCTACACTGCGATCATCCACCATGTCTTCGATCGGCGCGAAGATCCGGCTTTCGACGTCCCCACCGCCTTCACGTCCGAACCCGTCTCATCGCACCGATGGCTGGGGCCGGCCACTGCGTCCGAGGAACTGGAGGTGAGGGCAGGGCAGGCGTGCCTCGACGAACAAAGCCGGCCGAGCGGGATCGCTGCTTCAGCCGGCTGAAGCAGGAGTTTTAGTCGACGTTAGCCTAACCTTCCTAACCTTTCTCTCCCTCGCGGGCGTTTGCGGGGGAGCGGAAGCGCCCACCCGGCGGTGGAGGGTTTCCTCGCCGTCGGTCGTTCTTTCTCATGGTGAGCTGTTCGAAATGTGCCGGCGCAGATGCGGCTGCGCCGGCCCCGCCGCTGCGGCCGTGGAAATCGCGTCAGTCGGCGAAATGCTGGCGATGTTCGAGGAGCCAGGCGCGCACCGTCGTCGGCTGGCGGCCGAGCAGGCGGGCGGCGCGATCGTTCAGGGAGAGGAAGGTGGAGTGGCTCTTCTCATAGTCGAAGAATTCGAGCACCTTTTCCGCCGCCTCTTCATCGCCGTCGCGTTGCGCCATCAAAGGCCCATAGGCGTCCACGAACGTCTGACGATCCGGCACATGGGTGATCCGCGTTTTCAGCACGTCGCTGAGAATGGCCGCGACCTCGCTGGATTCGAGCAGGTCCTGGCCGTTGTTGATGGTCAGGAACTGGTGGATGTGGCGTTCGTCGGGGGACAGCAGCAGATTGGCCGCGATTTCGCCGACATCGCGCCCGTCGATGAAGGAAATCAGCCGGTCCGGCCAGACCAGCGTGCCGGTGGATTTGATCCGCGGCGCCAGCAGCAGCAGATTGTCCATGAAGGTGGCGCCGATATTCAGATAGGTGACCGGAAGATCGCTCTCTTCCAGAATCGCCTTGGCGACATAATGCTGATCGCCGATGCCTTTGGGGCCGCGCAGTCGCTCCGGAACCCTTCGCGCCAGCGATTCGGCTTCATAGCCGACGATCCGGACCATATGGGACAGGCGCGCCACCTTGCGTAAGGCGCCGACCAGATTTTTCATCGCGGTCTCTTCGTCGAACGGCGCAGGCGTAACGATGAAGACGCCTTCGACGCCGTCGAGGGTTTCCTCCAGCGAGGCCGGGTCGAACAGGTCCGCGACCAGGCATCGCGCCCCTGGGACCCGGGCCTCGATCTCGCGGCTTTTCTCCGCGGAGCTGGACAGAAGCCGCAGCTCCACCTCCGGCGCGCGGTAGCGGACGTGGCGCGCCAGCGGGAGGCCGATGTGGCCGGCGGCGCCGAACACGGCTATCGATTTGGGTATCGGCTTGTTCGTCCCTAACATTGCCATCGTACGTCGCTTCCTTATTTCGAATCATGGGTTGGCCCGGGCATCATCCGCCGGAGCGAGCGGCCGGTGCGGACAGGGGCGAAGAGGCGGTCGCACAGGGCAACGCGGGTCGATTGGCCGGACGCAAAGTTGCTGACATGTGTCCCCTCGTCGTGGCGTATCGGCTTCGCCGTTGATCCACTACAGCTGTAGTGGTATTCTTCCGGCCGGTCAATGTCCACTATAGCGCTGTTCAATGTCTGCTATAGGGCCCTGCTGCTGCTCGGGCTCAGGTGCAAACGAAGGTTGCTTATGCGAATTGATGCCATCAAGGAAAAACAGCCGGACAAGGGCGGGAAGGAAGCCACGTCGCGGCGGTTGGAAGTCGTCCAGGCAGCGCTGGACGTGCTTGCCAATGAAGGCGCCCGCGGCATCACGCATCGGGCGATAGACGGCTATTTGAAAATGCCGCTTGGAACGACGTCGAACTATTTCCGTCGTCGCAACGACCTGCTTTCCGCAGTCGCCGTTCATATCATGGAACGCGACGTCCAGGACATGCGGGAGGTGCTCGGCGCGCTGAAGGACAGCGAAGCCATTTCGATCGAGATGGCGGCCAGGCAATTGACCGCCCTGTTCGAATTGTGGTCCAGGCCCGAGAACCGCACCCGCGCGCTGGCGCGGCTGGAAATCTCCACCGAAAGCATGCGCGACAGGGAGCTCAGCGAGGTGGCGCGAGTCCAGATCCGCCGCGCCGAGAGCCAGTTCGAACGGATTTTCGAGCGCCTCGGTTCGCGCAATCCGGCGCTGTCGGCCGCCGTGCTGTTCCGCTTATGGGGCGGCCTGCATCTCCTGACTCCGCTGGTCGGCGAGGGACCGAACGGGCAAACCATATTGTCGCTGATACACCAATGGCTCAAGGTCAGCATGGAGATCATCGCCAAGGGGGAAGTCCGCAAGCGCCTTGGCCGATCTGCCCCGGCAGGCGGCAAATCCTAG
>DATFHP010000084.1:0-9903 GCA_035248285.1 Allosphingosinicella sp.
CCATTGGCCGGAGTGCGCCGTGCCGGTCTGGATCGGCGGCGGGACGGCAACCACGATGGTCAACATGTCGCTCGTGCATCTTCCGCTGATCGTGGCGGACGGCGAGCCGCATATCATCCAGACCGTTGCCGTTCAGCAGCCGGCGGGCATTCCGTCGGCGCAAGCCGCTCCGACCGCAATTGGGGTCGATGCCACAGCAACGGCGAGCGACCAATCCGCGCCGGGCTTCCAATATTGGGCGTTCATCCCCGACGGCCCGGCGCCATGGCGCAAGGCCAAGCTATGGCCGATCGGCTGCCCCGACAAGGAAATGCCCGGAATCACCAAGGTCGATGATCAAAGCTGCGCCGCCGCGAACGCCGAGGCGGTTCGCGCCGCCGGCCGCCTTGCTCCGCCCGCCGACAAGCTGCGCACCGCCGTCTGGATCGCGGCGCAGGACTGAAGGGTCCTGACCCGCTTACGAGGTCGGGCGGCCCTGGTGGCCTGAACGGCCAGTGCCTTCGGGTTCGATGCAAATTCACCGCGGGGCGTCGTCGTCCGGATCGGCGTTCTTCTCCCTGGCGTCAGGCAAGCGAGGCGCCTTGAGTCCGAACAGCAGCCCGGCGAGAATCCATTTCCCCCGGTTGACCGGAACGATGTCCTGCGGCTCCTCGTCATACTCGCTGGCAGCGAAGAACCAGCGCACCGCCAACGCCATACTTCCTGCGACGGAAATCAAGACGACCGCGATGGCGATGACGACCAGTAACATAGCAGCGGTTTCCCGCTCCGCGCGTGCGTAGAGTCGCGGGTCATACGCATTGTAAATCGATTGACGGGCGTTGGCGAGGCGCCACCCGACACAACGGACTCGAGTCAGTTATTGGTCGGGGAGAGAGGATTCGAACCTCCGGCCCCTGCCTCCCGAAGACAGTGCTCTACCAGGCTGAGCTACTCCCCGACCGCGTCCGGCTCTTGCCGAGCGGAGACAAGCCGCACGCCTATAGGTGGCGGGGCAGGCGAGCGCAAGGCGATCTAAGCCTAAGCGCGGGCAGCCAGCAGCTCGACGACGCTGGTGAATTTCTCGCGCGGGCTCCCCTCGCGCGCGCGCGTATTCTCAGCCGCCTCGATCTTCTGCCAGTCGCTGAAGCTCACCACGTCGACGCCCCGGCTCTCGAGCAGCGCATCCAGCCCGTCGCCGCCGGCCTTGCCGCTGTCGCCTGGTCCGGCCGCGATCTGCTCGGCGGCTTGGGCGCCATCGGGCTTGTTGGTGCCGATCGTGCCGGTCGGCCCGCGCCGGGCCCAGCCGACGGCATAGACCCCGTCGCCGATCACCCCGTCGGCGTTGGCGAAGCGGCCGACCCCGTCGTCGAACGGGACGCCTTCGATCCTGGGCGTATGGTAGCCGATGCAGCTGACCACCAGGCCGCATTCCACGGCATAGGTCTCGCCGGTGCCGACCGCGCGCATGTCTTCGGTGAGGCGCGTGCGCTCGACGATCAGGCGTTCGACCCGGCCGTCGCCCTCTATCGCGACCGGCATGGCGAAGAAGTCCATCACGATGGTCTTGCGCTTACCGCCGGCGAGGGCCGCGAAGCTGCGCAAGTGACCGACCGACTTGCGTAGCCCCGGCTCGAGCGCGGCATCCGCCTCTTCGGGCGGGAAATCGGCCGGATCGACCTCGGGCGTCGCGGCCTCGAGGTGGCCGAGCTCGCCCAATTCCTTGGGGGTCATGGCGATCTGGTGCGGCCCGCGCCGGCCCAGCACATGGATGGTGCGGATCGTCGATGCCTCGAGCGCGTCATAGGCGTGGCGGACGATGTCCGATCCGGCGAATTCGGCCGAGGTCTTGGCGAGGATGCGCGCGACGTCGAGCGCGACATTGCCGTTGCCGATCACCGCGGCCGCGGGAACGTCGAGCGGCGGATCGAGGTCGGCGAAGTCGGGATGGCCATTGTACCAGCCGACGAAGGCGGCCGATCCGATCACGCCCGGCAGATCGTCGCCCGGAATACCGATCCTGCGATCGTGGGGCGCGCCGGTGGCGAGCACCACCGCGTCATAGAAGCCCTTCAATTCGTCGATCGAGACATCGGCGCCGACGCTGACGTTGCCGAGGAAGCGCAGCTGCGGGTTCAGTGCCACCTGCTCGTAGCGGCGCGACACGGCCTTGATCGATTGATGGTCGGGCGCCACCCCGGAGCGGATCAGTCCATAGGGAACCGGAAGCCTGTCGATGATGTCGATCCGAACCGCGTCGCCGAGCCGCTTGAGGAGGGATTCGGCGGTATAATAGCCGGCAGGTCCCGAACCGATCACCGCTACCCGCCGCATCCGTCTCTCCTTCGCTTGTCCGGCCGGAAACCAGCACCGGACCCTAGCGACGCAGGCGCGCGAGGCAAGACACGTTTCGCTTCGATGACGGGGAGAGGGACGAAGAGCGACTCATTCGCTTTTGTCCTCGAGCAGCTCGCCGCCCTTGCGGGTGAGGAAGCCGCCGATCTGATTGGCGAAGATGCCGAGCATGGCGGGCAGCAGCACTTCCAGCCGCACCACCCGCTCCTCGACATCGATCCGGCTTTTGACCTGCTGCCCCATCGCCCCGATGACGAGATCGAGCCGGTCGCCGGTCCAGTCGCTCCTGACCTCCGCGCCGCCGGGGACATGGCTCGCGAGCCGATGCATGCCGCCGGCGATCCGGCGTTTGGCTTCTTCTTTGCCGAGCTTGTGGGGGAGGCTGATGACGAGCGGAGTCATGGCTGCCCGATAGCGCCCGCCTCGGCAGGCGTATAGGGGATCCGGCCGCTACCGGCCCCCGCTCAGTCGCTGAGGCGCCACTCCATTCCCAGCACATAGTGTAGGAGCGCCACCGATTGGTGGAACATGTGAACACGGTAAAAGCCACCGAATGCCATGGCGTCGACCAGGACGCATAGCGCAAGGGCTGCGAGGATGACCTTCAACATGGCTACGAGCTTAGGCCATTTAGGTTAACGAAAATTAAACATAATTCCGTCTTCGATGCGGCGGCCTACGACCAGATTTGGACCCTGGCGCCGCATGTTCCTATATCCTGAACCATGCACCGGCTGATCAGCCTCGCCATGCTTTGCGCGCTCATGCTCTCGCCGCAATCGGTTGCGCGCGATGGCCGGCAGGGCGCGCTGCGAAGCGCATCCGCCGACAATGGCGCGTTCGCGGCTGGGCATCCCGACGACGAGCCGGACGGCGGGCAGGCGCATGCCGACTATCTCGCCTGGCTGGCCAGGAACCCGGCCGCCCAGGCACAGGTGCTCGCCTTCAGGCAATTCCTCGAAATCCGCAAGGTCGACGAGGTGCTGCCGACCTGGCAGCTGCTGCGTACCGCGAGCATGTGGCGCGAATGCGATGGCCCGCGCTTCGAGGTCGCGCCGTTCACCGAATGGCAGCATATCGCGACGACGCTGCGCTTCGTGCGCGCGCATGTCGTGCCGGTGATCGGCGAGGTCGAGGCGGTGTCGGGCTATCGCAACGATCGGCTCAACCGATGTGCGCACGGCGCTCCCGAAAGCGCCCATCGTCATTTCTATGCGATCGACCTTGTGCCACTGCGCGATCTGACCCGCGCCGGCCTGATCAGGAGCATCTGCGCGATCCACGCATTCCGCGGCCGCGACTATGGCATCGGCCTCGGCTTCTATACGGGCGTCCGCTTCCACCTCGACAGCAAGGGTTTCCGCCGCTGGGGCCCGGACGGCAAGGGCGAAACCTCACCCTGCGTCACTGGGGTTTGAAAAGGCGGCGGTGGCCCACCCGCCGCCGCCTTTCCCCCCTTTGCATAGGGTCAGGGCGTCGCCTGCGGTGCCGCGGCACTAGGGTCGGTCGGGAGGCCGCCCAATTGGGTGACCAGATCCTTATAGGCCTTGAGATAGGCCAGTACGATGACCCGGCCGATGTCGGTGTCCGAATAGCCGCTTGCTCCGATCGCCGCGAACCCGCCCCACCAGCCGGCGCCGCCGCCGCCGCCCCAGCCGATGTCGGTCTTGCGATAATAGCCCTCGGCCATGCGCTCCTGCTCGGTGGTGCGCGCATTGACCAATGTCAGCATCACATTGGCTTCCTTTTTGTTGATGCTGATACCGCCGGCGATCGCGCCGAAGGTGCTGCCGCCCAGCCATCCGCCCAGCGCGCCGCCGATATTGTTGCCGCCGCTATGCTCGTTCTTGGAGACGATGTCGGGGACGATGAAATAATCCGCCGCCTTGACCTGGCCGCGGCCGATGTTCGAGCCCGCCTGAAGCTCGCCATTGTCGGCCAGCGCACGCTCGATGTTGCGGCTCTGCAGGCCCTTGTTGCGATCGACCAGGCCGAAACAGCCCGATTTCATCACGAACATCTTGATCACCGCCTCGGGGCTTCCCAGCCCCAGCGCCTGCCACCAATTGTTGTCGGGCTCGACCACGGCGATCGTACCGAGCTTCCTGGCGCAGACCGGAATCTCCGCCTCGCCCTTCTCCTGCGCCTTCTGGCCGGACGATTTCGCCATCGCCGGCGAAGCCGCCATCACCAGCGCCGCCGCCGCAACCCAAGCCAGTCTGCGCATTGAAAACTCCCCCTTCATGCAGAGAAACGCGGCGCACGACAGCCCCGCCTTCGTGCGCGACTCTTACCACCATGCCCAAGAGCGCGGAAGCGGAATCAGAGGCTTGGCAGGCAAATAGGGCGCCTGAAACGAGGCCTTGGAAACCGACGCGACGCCAAGATGGACGCCTTGCCCAAGGCGATGCTATCGGGCAGGCGCGGCTCTTGCGCCGTTCCTTCCATGGCAGCTCAAGTGACCGATCTTTCCACCATCCGCAACTTCTCGATCATCGCCCATATCGACCATGGCAAATCGACCCTGGCCGACCGGCTGATCCAGCGCACCGGCGGGCTCAGCGCGCGCGAGATGTCGGCGCAGGTGCTCGACAATATGGATATCGAGAAGGAGCGCGGCATCACCATCAAGGCGCAGACCGTGCGTCTCGATTACACCGCGCGCGACGGCAAGGCCTATGTGCTCAATTTGATGGACACCCCCGGCCATGTCGATTTCGCCTATGAGGTGAGCCGCAGCCTTTCCGCCTGCGAGGGGGCGCTGCTGGTGGTCGACGCCGCGCAGGGCGTCGAGGCGCAGACGCTCGCCAACGTCTATCAGTCGATCGAGCATGACCATGAGATCGTGCCGGTGATCAACAAGGTCGACCTGCCCTCGGCCGATCCCGAGCGCGTGCGCAAGGAGATAGAGGATATCGTCGGCCTTCCCGCCGACGATGCGGTGCTCACCTCGGCCAAGACCGGGCTCGGCATCGATGAGGTGCTGGAAGCGATCGTGGCGCGCATCCCGCCCCCCAAGGGCGACGCGCAGGCGCCGCTGAAGGCCATGCTCGTCGACAGCTGGTACGATCCCTACCTCGGCGTCGTCATCCTGATCCGCGTGATCGACGGCAGCATCCGCAAGGGCCAGCAGATCAAGTTCATGCAGGCCGGCACCACCCATCTGGTCGATCGCGTCGGCGCGTTCCGGCCGAAGATCGAGATCATGGACGCGCTCGGCCCGGGCGAGATCGGCTTCATCACCGCGCAGATCAAGGAGATCGCCGAAACCCGCGTCGGCGACACCATCACCGATGCCCGGCGTCCGGCGCCCGAGGCGCTGCCGGGCTTCAAGGAAGTCCAGCCGGTGGTGTTCTGCGGGCTGTTCCCGGTCGACGCCAACGACTTCGAGAAGCTGCGCGATTCGATCCACAAATTGCGCCTCAACGACGCCAGCTTCAGTTTCGAGATGGAGACTTCGGCAGCGCTCGGCTTCGGCTATCGCTGCGGCTTCCTCGGCCTGCTCCATCTCGAGATCATCCAGGAGCGTCTGACCCGCGAATATGACCTCGATCTCATCACCACCGCGCCGAGCGTCGTCTACCGGATCCACCTGACCCACGCCGATCCGTCGGGCAAAAGCCTGATCGAGCTGCACAATCCCGCCGACATGCCCGATCCCAACCGCATCGCGATGATCGAGGAGCCGTGGATCGAGGCGACCGTCTACGTGCCCGACGAATATCTCGGATCGATCCTCAAGCTCTGCCAGGATCGGCGCGGCATCCAGAAGAACCTCACCTATGTCGCCGGCCGCGCGCAATTGACCTACGAGCTGCCGCTCAACGAAGTGGTATTCGACTTCTACGACCGGCTGAAGTCGATCAGCCGCGGCTATGCCTCGTTCGACTATCACCAGATCGGCCATCGCGAGGGCGACCTCGTCAAGATGAACATCCTGGTCAACGGCGAGCCGGTCGATGCCCTCTCGATGATCGTCCACCGCGCCGCCGCCGAAGCGCGCGGTCGCCACATGTGCGAGCGCCTCAAGGAGCTCATCCCGCGCCATCTGTTCAAGATCCCGATCCAGGCCGCGATCGGCGGCAAGGTGATCGCCCGCGAGACCATCGCCGCGCTCCGCAAGGACGTCACCGCCAAATGCTACGGCGGCGACATCACGCGCAAGCGCAAGCTGCTCGAGAAGCAGAAGGAAGGGAAGAAGCGGATGCGGGAATATGGGAGCGTGAGCATTCCGCAGGAGGCCTTCATCGCCGCGCTGCGGATGGGGGACGAGGGGTAGGGCGCCGCCCCGCATATTGAAAAACTACAATGAGAAGCAGCCTGCCGACGTCACCCAAAGGTTAGGAATGTTAGGATGACGTCGCCTAAAACTTCCGCTTCAGCCGGATCCGCCCAGGCATCGCGATCCGCACGAAGCGCATTCCTAGGTTCATGATATGTTCTTATCACACGCCATCGTTAATTTCAAGATGGCCATCGTCTGCAAATGGCTTCTTTCATCCCCGATCCACTCGCTTTAAACGCGCCTGCAAGGAGAGAGCCCCATGAAGATCGGCGCCGTCTACCCCCAGACCGAGATGAACGGAGATCCCGCCGCGCTCGACGCGATCGGCCGCGCGGTGGAGGCGATCGGCTACGATCATCTGCTGATCTACGATCATGTCGCCGGCGCCGTGCACGAGGGGCGGGTGCCGCCGCTGACCGGGCCTTATGACGAAAAGACTCCGTTCCACGATCCGCTCGTCTCGCTTGCCTATCTTGCCGCCGCGACTCAGCGGATCGGGCTCGCCACCGGCGTCGTGATCCTGCCGCAGCGCCAGACCCTGCTCGTCGCGCGGCAGGCGGCCGATGTCGATCTGCTGTCGGGCGGCCGGCTGCGCCTCGGTGTCGGGAGCGGCTGGAACCCCGTCGAATATGAAGGGCTCGGCCAGGACTTTCACACGCGCGGCGAGCGCTTGAGCGAGCAGATCCCTTATCTGCGCCGCCTGTGGAGCGAGCCGGTCGTCGACTTCAAGGGCAAGTTCGATCGGCTCGATCGTGCCGGGCTCGTGCCGCGTCCGAAGCGCGTGATTCCGATCTGGTGCGGCGGCTTTTCCGAACCGGCCTTTCGTCGCGCAGCGAAGCTGGCCGACGGCTTCATCTTCTTCGAGCCCGTCAGCAATCCGCTGGACGGGCTTGCCAAGGTCAAGCGCTTCCTCGGCGAGGAAGGTCGCGCGTCGGAGGATTTTGGAGCCGATCTCGTGCTCCAGAGCAGGAGGCCAGGCGGGGCCGGCGAAAGCGACGCAGACCGCGTCAAGCGATGGCAGGACGCCGGCGGCACCCACGCCAGCGTCATCACTTTGGGTCTTGGCTTCACCAGCGCCGATCAGCACGTCGACCATCTTGCCGAGGTCCGTGCGCAGCTGGGATCGGCCTGAGAGTGATCTGTTTACAGGTTAGCGACCCTCGCTCTCCAGTTCCTTGGCGCGTTTGGCGTCGGCCTCCGCGCCGCGCAGATCGCCTTGCTCTCGGCGAAACATGCTGCGAACGCGATAGCCGCGTGCTTGCGTAGGCGCGGCCTGGATCGCGCGGTCGGCGTCGGCGAGCGCCCGTTTGAGGTCGCCCTTGCGGCGATAGGCCAGGCCGCGGTTGAGATAGAAGATCGGCAGCGGCGCGATGTCGATCGCCTCGCCGAACGCTTGAATGGCTCCGTCATAATCGTCGCGCCAAGCCAGCAGCAGCCCGTCGGCCTGGCGCGCGGCGGCCCGTCCCGCCCGGCCCTTGGCAGCGGGATCGGCGACGTGGTCGCAGCGGTCGAGGCTTCGGCTCGGATCGTCGACCGTGCAGCCGGTCCAGTCTCCGGCCGCGGCCTTGCTTCGCGGCGCCGCCATGCGTTCCGCGCGGGAGTCCGCAGCGACCCGCGCTGCCGTCACCACCATCTCGTCGGCCTCTGCCTTGGCGAGCGCCGCCGGCGGCGGCGGCGGTGCGACCGCTTTGTCGGCATAGGAGTCGGCCATTTCCCGTGGCGCTGCCGTCCCTGCTGCGGCCTCTGCCGGCGCCGTTGCCGAGGGCTGAGCAGGCGGGGCCGACGCCATTTCCCGCTCCGCACCGCCGGCCCTCTCCGCACTATCCGCTGTGGCAGCGGCTTCCCGGGCCGCGCCGGCTGGCGCGGGGGCAGCGTCATAGGCCGGCTGTTCGAATCTGTCCGCCGGGAGCGGTCGGCGCGCTTCCTGTGCGGTCGGCGCGATCCGCTCGCGCTCGGCGATCCAGGCCGGCACGGCCACGGCCACGACCAGCGCGATCGTGGCCAGAGCGGCCACCTGCGGCCGGCCTATCCACCTCGGCCGCGGTGCCCGTGGCGCGCCTGTCGCGCTGCCGTCTCCGTCGAAACGCCGGAGCGCCGCGTCGATCGCGGCACGACGCGCGGTTGGCCGTGGCGGCGGCGGCTCCGGCAGCGCGGCGGCGAGATCGCGATCGTCGGGAAGATTGGGGGGAAGGGACATGCGCCAACCTTATACGCCCGATCCGGCGTGGGTCGAATGCCGGTTCACCAAATGCCGCTCGGCCTGAGCCAGTCGAAGGCCCCCTTTCACCCGTGGAAGGGGAAAGAAAGGGCTTCGACAAAGCTCAGCCCGAACGGACAGGGGGCTCTAATTTTCCAGCGCCGCCATCCCTCCGGCCGATTTGGCCGCCTGAACGAGCTGGACGAGCTCGGAGCGGTAGCCGAACGGGTCGCTGCCCCGCGCCGACGCCACGATCCGCAGCACGTCGTCATAGGTCATCGATTCCGTGTAGCGCCCGCCGCGCAGCAGCTCGGCGAAGGCGGCGACTCCGGCCGCGAACCGCGCATCCTGCGGCGCCTCCTCGAACCGCCGCACCTCCAGGCTGCGCGCGATCGGCGTCGAGATCAGCCGGCTCGTGTCGGACTTGGGCAGCTTGTAGCGGATCTTGACGAAGCCATATTCGGCGCTGCGCGCGCTTTCCGGAACCGGTCGCGGCTTGCTGTAGCGCAGGTCGCCGATCGCGCGCGGGCCGCCGACCGGCACCACTTCGTAGAGCGCGGTTACGGTTTGCCCCGATCCGACATCGCCGGCGTCGACCCGGTCGTTGTCGAAATCCTCGCGCGCGAGCATCCGCGTTTCGTAGCCGATCAGCCGATATTCCGCGACCGTCGCCGGGTTGAACTCGACCTGGATCTTCATGTCCTTGGCGATCGGGAACAAAGTCGATGTCGCCTCCTCGACCAAAGTCTTTCGCGCCTCGCTGATCGTATCGATATAGGCGGCGGCGCCGTTGCCGTTCTGGGCCAGCGTCTGCATCAGCGCGTCGTTGTAATTGCCCATGCCGAAGCCGAGCACCGACAGGAACACGCCGCCCTTGCGCTCGCGCTCGACATAGCCCTTCAACTCCTCGCGGTTGGTGATGCCGACGTTGAAATCGCCGTCGGTGGCCAGGATCACGCGGTTGACCCCGTGCGGATCGAAGTTGCGCTGCGCCAGCGCATAGGCCTGCCGGATGCCCTCCGCGCCCGCAGTGCTTCCGCCCGCGCCGAGAGTGTCGATCACCGCCAGGATGCGCTGTTTCTGGCTT
>DATFHP010000085.1:0-5760 GCA_035248285.1 Allosphingosinicella sp.
GGGCGTGAGCGGAAGATCCTGCCATTCCGGCGCAGGCGGAGACGGCGCCTGGACGGGCGGCCGCGGCGCGGGCCGCGGCTGCGGCGCCGGCGGCCTTGGCGTCTCGGCGACGCACGCGGCCAGCACGGCCGCTCCCAGCAACGGCACCAGACGCATTGGCTTCATCGGCCCGCTCCACGCATCACCATGAAGCGCCCTCAGCATGACCGCGCTCGCGATCCAAGCGGAAAGTCGAGGGACTGTCGGAATAATCGGCCCAACGTCGGCGAGCGCCATATATGCACAAGCATCATCGTTGCGGCCGAACTGCGTTATGGCACGACCAAGCAAGGATCGCCGCGCCTGACGAAACAGATGGAAAGCATATTCACAGGGCTGGAAATTCTTCCCTTCGAGACGCCGGCCGAGATTGCCTACGTCAATCTGCGTTGCAAGCTGGAATCCGCCGGAACGCCGGTCGGAGCGAACGACCTGCTGATCGCCGCCCATGCTATCGCGCTCGGACATACCCTCGTCACCGACGATGAACGCGAGTTTTCCAGGATCGATGACCTCCCGCTCGAAAACTGGCTCCGATCCGGTTGACTATCGCCGTCCCCTCCCCCGCCCCATCCTGATCGCCTGCTGCTTGCCGTAGCGGGTCTTGCGCGTGCCCGGACGGCCTTCGGTCGCCTGGCCGCGCAGCGGCGCCTTATGCTCATGGTCGGGTAGCCCCAGCTCCTCGGCTTCGAGCCGCCTGATCTCGTCGCGCAGTCGCCCGGCTTCCTCGAACTCGAGATCGGCTGCGGCCTTGCGCATGCGCTGCTCGAGATCCTCGATATAGGCGCGCAGATTGTGGCCGATGAGGTGCGGCGTCTCCTCGTCGCCGGTATCGACCAGCACTGCGTCACGGTTAGAGACGTCCTTCAATATGTCGGCGATGTCGCGCCTGATCGTCGTCGGGGTGATGTCGTGCAGCGCGTTATAGGCTTCCTGCTTTTCGCGGCGGCGCCCGGTTTCGCGCAGCGCGCGCTCCATCGATCCGGTCACCCGATCGGCATAGAGGATGACCCGGCCGTCGACGTTGCGCGCCGCGCGGCCGATGGTCTGGATCAGCGAGGTTTCGGAACGGAGGAAGCCTTCCTTGTCGGCGTCGAGGATCGCGACCAGCCCGCATTCGGGGATGTCGAGCCCCTCGCGCAGCAGGTTGATCCCCACCAGCACGTCGTAGACGCCGAGCCTGAGGTCGCGGATCAGCGCGATACGCTCCAGCGTCTCGACGTCGCTGTGCATGTAGCGGACCTTCAATCCCGCCTCGTGCAGGAACTCGGTCAGGTCTTCCGCCATGCGCTTGGTGAGCGTGGTGACGAGCGTCCGATAGCCCTTGCGCACGGTCGCTTTGGCTTCGTGGATCAGATCGTCGACCTGGTCCTCGACCGGCTTGATCTCGACCGGGGGATCGATCAGCCCGGTGGGCCGGATCACCTGCTCGGAAAACACCCCGCCGGTCTGTTCCAGCTCCCACGGGCCGGGCGTGGCGGAGACCGCGAAGGTCTGCGGGCGCATCGCGTCCCATTCGTTGAAGCGCAGCGGCCGGTTGTCGATGCAGCTGGGCAGCCGGAAGCCATATTCGGCGAGCGTGATCTTGCGGCGGTGGTCGCCGCGCGCCATCGCGCCGATCTGCGGCACCGTCTGGTGGCTTTCATCGACGAACAGCAGCGCGTTCTCCGGCAGATATTCGAACAGCGTCGGCGGCGGCTCGCCGGGCTGCCGCCCGGTAAGGAAGCGGCTGTAATTCTCGATGCCCGCGCACGATCCGGTGGCGGCGATCATCTCGAGGTCGAAGTTGGTGCGCTGCTCCAGCCGCTGCGCCTCGATCAATTTGCCTTCGGCGTTCAATTCCTTGAGCCGCTCCGCAAGCTCGTGACGGATCGCCTCCATCGCCTGCTTCAGCGTCGGCCCCGGCGTCACATAGTGCGAATTGGCATAGACTTTCACATAATCGAGGCTCGCGACCTTCTTGCCGGTCAGCGGATCGAACTCGACGATCTCCTCTATCTCGTCGCCGAAGAAGCCGACGCGCCAGGCGGTGTCCTCGTAATGCGACGGAAAGATCTCCAGATTGTCGCCGCGCACGCGGAAATTGCCGCGCGCGAACGCCTGGTCGTTGCGCTTGTACTGCAGCGCGACGAGCTTGCGCACGATCTCGCGCTGGTCGACGGTCTCGCCCTTCTTGAGCGCGAAGGTCATCGCCGAATAGGTCTCGACCGAGCCGATGCCGTAAAGGCAGGAGACCGAGGCGACGATGATGACGTCGTCGCGCTCGAGCAGCGAACGCGTCGCCGAATGGCGCATCCGGTCGATCGCCTCGTTCACCGAGCTTTCCTTCTCGATATAGGTGTCGGATCGCGGCACATAGGCCTCGGGCTGATAATAATCGTAGTAGCTGACGAAATATTCGACCGCGTTTTCGGGGAAGAAGCTCTTGAACTCGCCATAGAGCTGCGCCGCCAATATCTTGTTGGGCGCGAGCACCAGCGCCGGGCGCTGCAGCTGTTCGATCACCTTGGCCATGGTGAAGGTCTTGCCCGATCCGGTGACTCCGAGCAGGACCTGGGTGCGCTCGTCTTGGCGCGCCTGATCGACCAGCTCCGCGATCGCCGTCGGCTGGTCGCCCGCGGGCGCGTAGTCGGAGACGATCCTGAACGGCTTGCCGCCTTCGGCCTTTTCGGGGCGCTGGGGCCGATGCGGCACGAAGTCGGCGGCCGTCTCGGGTTCGTCGAGGCCGGTTCTGATCGCGATGGGCATGGTGCCTATATGGTCAATCGGCGCCGCGAGCGCTACACGACAGCAATAAAACAGGAGGGGATAATTATCATGCGCAAGCTCGCTTTGATCGTGCTGCTCGCCGCCGCAGGCTGCGGCGCCGGAACCCAACAGGCCGAAGCACCGGCCGAGATCAAGCTCCAGCCCGGCCAATGGGAGATGACGACGGAGATCACCAACCTTGCAGTGCCGCAAAGCAAGCAGGCCGCGGCGAAGCCGATCACCATCAGCAATTGCATCACTGCGGACCAGATCGATCGCCCGCAGCCCAGCATTTTCGCCAGCAGCAAGGGCAATTGCAGCTACGACAATTTCTACATGTCAAACGGCCATCTCAACGGCTCGGTGAAATGCGCGTTGCCCGACGGCGCCGGAAGCGTCGCCACGTCGATCGACGGCAGCTATACCGCGAGCACCATGACCGCCTCGGTGCAGACGATGAACTCGGTCGGCGGGGTGGCAAATTCCCAAATGAGCGCCAAGCTCAGCGGCCGGCGGATCGGCGAATGCACGACCCCGCCCGCGGAACCCGCCAAGCCCTGAGCGCGTAGGTCCCGAAGAGGCGATCGGCTGGCATCGCCCGCCAGTGGAGGTGCCATGCGCGTCGCGGTGATCGTCAACCAGGGCGGCGGGACCGCGGCCGCTGCGGGTCCGTCGCTCGAGACACGGCTTGGCGACGCTTTCGCAAAGGCAGGCATCGAAGCCGGCATAGACATGGTCGCGCCCGATCGCCTGGCCGAATGCCTGGAGCAAGCCGCGGCGCGCGAAGCCATCGACGCCTTGGTCGCCGGCGGCGGCGACGGCACCATCAGCCTTGCCGCCGCCGCGGCTGTCCGCCATCGGCGCGCACTCGGTGTCCTGCCGCTCGGAACGCTCAACCATCTGGCACGCGACGCCGGCATCCCGTTCGATCTCGACGGCGCGGTCGGGGTGATCGCGGCGGGACGAACCCAGGCGATCGATGTCGCGGAGGTGAACGGCCATCTGTTCGTCAACAACAGCGCGGTCGGCCTCTATCCGATGATGGTCCGATCGCGCGACGCGCAGCAACGGCTGCTGGGCCGAAGCAAGCGGCTGGCGATGCTGGTCGGCAGCGTCCGCGCGCTGCGGCATTTCGGGCGGCACCGGCTGACGATCAAGGTGGAAGGCCACAAGCAGCCGATCGAGACGCCGTTGCTGTTCGTCGGCAACAATCGTTACGAGACCTCGCTGCTCACGCTCGGACAGCGCGGCGCGCTCGATCGCGGCGAGCTTTGCCTCTACGCCTTGCTCGCGCGGACGCGCAGGCAGCTGATCGGCCTCGCGCTTCGCGGCCTGGTCGGACGGCTCGACCAGCAGCACGACTTCATCAGCCTGACCGGCGTGCGCGAAGCCGAGATCGCGGCACGGCTTCCGGCGCTGACGGTTTCCGCCGACGGCGAGACATTGCGGCTCGACACGCCGCTTCGCTATCGCATCCTGCCGGGCGCGCTCAGCCTGCTGATGCCCGAGCCGGCAGCGACGGATGCGCCGACGCAGGCCGCGTGAGGGGAGGCACGTCGAACCCCTGTCCCGGCTCGGTGGCGATGAAGCCTTGCGCTTTGGCCCCGCCGGCACGCCGGAGCGCCGCAAGCCGGCGCGGCGGATCGTCGATCGCTTCGAAGGTGAGCTGGAACGTGCCCCAATGGACGCCCAGCCCCATCACCGGGTGCAGCGCCTCGTAGACGCGCATCGCCTCGCCCGGATCGATATGATGCGCCTGCATGAAATCGCGCGGCTCATAGGCGCCGATCGGGATGATCGCGAAGCGGAACGGCCCGTGCGCGGCGGCCTGGCGGATCCAGGCGCCGTCGCCGTAGCCGGTATCGCCGGCGAAGAAGAGATTGCCGCCGGGGAGGCGCAGCGTGAAGGCCGACCAGAGCGCGCGGTCGCGGTCGGTGCCCCAGCGCGATCCCCAATGGTGGCTGCGCTCGATCAGCAGCTCGACGCCGGGCCTCACCGCCACGCGCGTGCCCCAGTCGCCCGCCGTCGCGGCGATGCCGTGCGCCTTGAGGATGGCGTCGTTGCCGAGGCTGGTGACGATCAGCGGCCGATCGCGCCGCCACAGCCGCTCCAGCGTCGGCAGATCGAGATGGTCGTAATGATTGTGGCTGACGAGGACGAGATCGATGCGCGGCAGATGCTCGAACGCGACGCCGGGCGCGCGCACCCGGGTCGGACCGATGAACGAGAAGGGCGATACGCGGTCCGACCAGACCGGATCGGTGAGGATGTTGAGGCCCTGGGTCTGGACCAGCACGGTCGCATGGCCGATCCAGGTGACGCGCATCGCGTCGCCCGGGACCCGCGCGGGCGGGATCGTCTGCCGGACCGGGACGTGGTCGGGCCAGGCTGCGCGCTCCCCGCTCGCCCAGCGGTTGAAGAAGCGGCCGGCGCTGCGCGGCGAGACCGGCCCGCGCTCGCCGTCGGGATTGAAGAAGCGCTGACCGTCGAAATGATCGCTGACCGGGCCGCGATAATAGATGCGGTCGAGGAACGGCGGCACCAAGGTCGGCGCAAGGCAGAGCGCGACGGCGAGGAACAGGAGCAGGGTGCCCAGCCATTTCAGGATTCGCCGCATCGGGCGGCAGACCTAGCGGCCCGCCGGTCAGGGCGCCAGCGTGAAGCCCGCGGGCGGGCGGGTTTCGGCATGCTCCTCGTGATAGACGTCGACGAACAGGTTGATCGGCGGCGCAGCACCGCATGTCGCGGGATGGAGGTCGGTGAGCGTGCCGTAGCTATCGGCCGCGCCGGGCGCGATCGCGCCGAGCTTCGGCACCGATCCGTCGGCGCAGCGCAGGCGCGCGAGATAGGCCTTGGCGCCGTCCGGGCCTGCGGCCCGGATCGGATTGTCGAGCGTCCCGAGCGGATGATGATCGGCAGCGGCAATCGCGGCGGCGAGCGCGTCGTCGCTATTGGCTTCGCCAAATGCCTTCA
>DATFHP010000086.1:0-12096 GCA_035248285.1 Allosphingosinicella sp.
GGCTGCGGCGCCAGGGAGGCAAGTTGACGCTCGAAATCTCCCAGGTCGAAATAGTCCCGCCATTCCGCGATCAGCCCGTCCCTGATGCGGAAGCTGCCCATGAGCGGGATCGAGATCAGGCCGCCGTCGGCCGCGCGGAACGCGTCGACCCGTTCGGTAAGGACGGTATCTCCCGACGCGGCGATGGCGATGGTGTCCCAATCGACCTTGAAACGCGTGCCCATGCCGAATTCATGAGCGAAAGCGCGCACAGATTCGCGGCCCGTCATGGGGGCCATCGGGATATTGTGATAGAATACATCTTCCGCCAGAAGATCCATGCCTTGGTCTATTCGGCCCTCATTCAGGTGGGTGATGAAGGTTTCGACGACGTCTGCCGGGTTGGTTGCGGGCAACTTCTCTTCCTTCGAAGTGGGTTGTGCTGGTGTGTCGAAGGCGAAGAACGCGTGGGTGCGGGCCGCCATGCACTCGTTTCGGATAGGAGCGTAGGAAGCTATCATCTTCCTGTAAAGATGTTTTGGGGCGACAAAGTGCCTTCCCATGCACGATCTGCTGTTCTAGGAAGAAGGTCGGACACTGACGGCTGCCCCCCAGGCGGCGCCGGCCCCTGCGGAAAATTTGGTGCGCGTCCTGGATCTCCAGTGCGCCCTCGATCGGGATGAATGACATGACGGATGACAAGCTGGCGCATGGCGTGGATCAAGTCGACTATCTGGGCCGCCTGCGGCTCGACGGTCGCGGCATAGTCGTGCTGGGAGGCGGGGACGGCATCGGTCGCCAGAGCTGCCTCGCCTTGGCCCAGGCGGGTGCCAGGGTCTTGTGCGTGGATCGCGACGCGGCCCTTGCGGAAGCGGTCGCGAAGGAAGTCGGCGGGGACTTTTTTGCCGCCGACATTACCAGCCGTGAAGACATGGCCAAGTTGTTCGCGTTCGCGGGCGAAAAATATGGCAGCGATCTGAAAGGGATCGTGAATGTCGTCGGTGTGGCGTTCATCAAGCCTTTCCCCGACATCGACGAGGAAATCTGGGACAAGCAGTTCGACATCGTGCTGCGCCATGCCTATCTCACGCTCCAGATCGGCGCTCCGATGCTGGCGGCCAATGGCGGCGGTTCGATGACCTTCGTCGGATCCATGTCGGGCATGGGCAGTATCAGGAACCAGACCGCCTACGGATCGGCCAAGGCGGCGCTCCATCATCTCGTGCGCGGCGGGGCGAGTGAATATGGCCCGCAGCAGGTCCGCGTGAACGTCGTCGTTCCCAGCTTCATCCGTACCCCGCGACTGGTCGCGAAGCTGGACCAGTCGATGTGGGACAAGATGACGTCCGTCACCCCGCTCGGCCGGGTTTCGACCCCCGACGAGATCGCGTCCGCTATCCTGTTCCTGCAATCCGACCTGGCGTCCTTCGTCTCCGGGGCGGTCTTCCCCGTCGACGGCGGCGTGACGGCGCAGAGCCCCTTGACAGAATTTTGAATAGGCGGTCGATAGCAACGCATGAAGCAGACATCCCCAAAGAATGAGGAGCATGCCACCAGTCATATCGAGGATCTTCTTCTGTCATGGGAAGCGGCTCGACCCGATCTGGATCTGCGCGAATTTCTGCAGGGCATAGCGTTGATGCGGCTGGGCCGCATTCTCGATCTTTCCTTCGACCGCATGTGCCGTCGGGATCACGATATCAGCGGCGCGGACATGCGCGTGCTGTTCGCCCTGCGGCGCGCAGGCGCGCCCTTCGAGCGCAGGCCGACCGATCTGTTCAAGGCGCTATTGGTCGCGTCGGGGACGATCACGCGCCAGATCGATCGACTCGTCGAGAAAAACTATGTCGTCCGCAAGCCCGATGCCAGCCATGGCGGCGGTTTTTTGATCAGTCTGACCCCGGAAGGGAAGGGCGCCGCCGATTACGCGACGAATTTCTTGGCGACCAAATCGCTGCTGCTGAAGGGTAGCGCCGGCATGTCGCCGGAATTAAGGGCGGCGGGCGAGAAATATGTGTTTACCCTGCTCAAGGAATTGGAGCGTTATACCGATTTCGGCGTGAACCTGCCCTCGCGCTGACGGCGCATTCCGGCAGCGGTCAGGTCAGGGACGCTCTGCTGCCGACCAATTCTCATAGTCCAGAAGAATCGCCTCGCATAATGTCGCGAGGCGTTTTCGTTCTACCGGCGGCAGCGCTCGCTTCAGCCTGCTAACGGTCGAGCCGCTGACCAGATTGGTCATGGCCTGGTCGGCGAGATCGAGGCCAGCCTCGGTCACGTGGACCGCCAGACCGCCGCCGTCGCCCTCAAGGGCCTGTTTCGATATCAAGCCCAATCCTTCGAGCCGATCCAGCTGCTTTGCCATCGCGCCGGTCGTGACCATCTGGGCTTCGGCCAGTTCGGCGGCCTTGGGCGCGCGAATCGCCTGCGAACGCCGCAGGATCATGAGGACACGGACATCCGCGCCGCTCAAGCCGAATGCCTTGCGCGAGAAACTGTCGTGCAGCTTGTCGATCAGTTGGCCGAGACGCATGACGTGGATCAGAAAGAGATAATCGTCCGGATCAAGGTCCGGCCGCTCCTTCGCCCATGTGTCGACAGCATAGCGCGTCGGGCTGCCGAGGCTGCGCACCCGTGGTCTGGCCATATGTCGTAATCCCCGTGCAGCGCCGTTCGTGGTCGGTCTGTCGCTTCATTGGCTTGACTCGTCCAGTAAAAAATTATACTTCCAAGGAAGCTTAAATGGACTCGGCTTCGTTGCAGCGGCGAGCAGGAAAACAGGCGTTCCCCGCGCATCAAAAGCCCAAACGCTGGAGGAGGATTACCGTGCAGACAAAAGACAATGAACTGATGTGCCGGGTGGGCCGTGGGACGGCCATGGGCACCGCGATGCGTCGCTATTGGACGCCGGCCATGCAATCGAGCGACCTGCCCGAACCGGGAGGCGATCCGCGGCGCGTGGTGCTGCTGGGCGATGCCTATGTGGCGTTCCGTGGCGAAGACGGGGTGGTGGGCGTCCTGGACGAGGGATGTTGCCATCGCGGCGTCAGCCTGTCGCTCGGCCGGGTCGAGGGCTGCGGCATCCGTTGTCTTTTCCATGGCTGGAAATTCGCGGCCAACGGCGAACTGATCGACGCGCCCAACGTCGCGGATGAAAATTTCCGCAAGCGGGTGAGGGCGAAATCCTACCCGGTTCGCGAGGCGGGCGGGCTCATCTGGGTCTATTTGGGGCCAGCCGAACTCGAACCTGCCTTCCCGCATTATCCCTGGTTCGACGTGGAGCCCAAGTACCGAATCAACGCCTATCTGGTGGAGCAGTGCAACTATGTTCAGACGATGGAAGCGCTGTGGGACTCCAGCCATCTGAACTTCCTGCATCAGGGCCCCTTGGCGCATGGCGGCGACATCGATCTGGAATTCGGCAAGAAGACGCAAAATCTCCTCCTGAGCAGCGCGCCGCGCTTCGAGGCGGAACCCACCGAATTCGGCTTTCACTATGCCGCGATGCGGCCGGACGGCGACCAGGAGATTGCGCGCATCCAGGCGTTCATCCCGCCCTATTCCGAGCATAATCCCAACGGGGATCTGTGGATGTCGGTCGTTCCGATCGACGATCACAATTCCATTTATTTCCATGTCTGGTGGGACACGTCCCGCGAGATCGGGGAGGAGCCCTATCGTTCCGAACATTTGAAGTATATCGGGTTGGACGATGAGGCGCTCCGCAAATTCGGGATGACTTACGACAGCATCAACGATCCGGCGAAGCCCTACATCCACAATGGTTTTCGGCAGGACCGTGCGGCGATGCGGGCCGGCAAGAGCTTTTCCGGTTTCCACAGCTTTACGCAGGAGGATTCCGCCGTGCTGATGTCGGCCGGTTCGCTCAAGGATCGCAGCAACGAACATCTGGCGACTTCGGATGCGGGGATTTCGATGCTGTACCGCACCTTGCTGAAGATCGCGAAGAGCACGGAAACGGGCGAGGACCCCATCGGTCTGAACGCGGATCCGATGCAGATCATCGGCAGGACCGCGCCGATCCCGGCAAGCGGGAAGTGGCAGGATCTGGTCCCCCACAAGAAGCCGGCCAAGGCTTCGGCATCGACCGAGATCGAAAGCGCGGAATGAATGGCATAAAGGTCGGAAGGGGGCGGGGCCAAGCATGGCTTCGCCCCTTTGTCATTCTCTCGGTACGGCCAAGTCAATTGATTTGACGTCCGAGATGGATCCCTGCCTGCGCGGGGACGACGACAAAATAATGATTTCCGACGGTCCGACCAGGAGCATGGGCTCTGATCGGAAAGCGCGCCCTGCCGTGCTCGGCGCCCTGGCCGATCGACAACTTATAAAAAACAAGGTTATTGACCAACGGACTCCGAGGCGGTAGTTTCGATGAAAGAAGGTACAGGCGTCATCTGCATGAAGTCGACGTCGAACAGCCGATCCGGAAGGGGAGGCTGCACCGAACAGAAACCGAACTTTCGTGGATGCGCCTGCGTTCGCATCCGGCAAATGCGAAGGTGTGAAGAGGATGTCGAAGCGCGCCCTGGAATGGGGCTGGACGCGGCGATTCACCCTATTCGCGCCTGATCAAAACGGTCGTCACATGGCCATAATTTTTAGGAAAAGATATGTCTGAGCAATTGGTCACCTATAAACTCGACGGCGATGTGGCACTGATCGGCCTGGACCGGCCGGCAAAGCGGAACGCTCTGAGCAATGAGCTGCAAAGGCAGCTCGAAGCCGCCGCCCTGCGCGCGGAGAAGGAGGCCAAGGTCGGCGTCATATACAGCCATGGCGATCATTTCTGCGCCGGGCTGGACCTGAAGGAAGCGGTCAACTGGATGGTTGACCATATGGGCCATCTGGACATGCGCATCGGTTCCGCACAGGTCGCCCGGCCGTTCGACTATCTTTCTCGCGGACGGATCCCCTATGTCGCCGCGATCAACGGCGCCTGCATCGGCGGCGGGCTGGAAATCGCTTCCTCCTGCCATATCCGCGTGGCCGATCCGACCTCCTTCTTCGCCCTGCCGGAAGGCCAGCGCGGCATCTATATCGGCGGCGGCGGTTCCGTCCGGATCGCCAGGCTGCTTGGCGTTTCCCGCATGACGGACATCATGCTCACGGGGCGTGTCCTGTCCGCCGACGAGGGTGAGCGCTTTGGCCTTGTTCAATATCTGGTGCCGCAGGGCGAGCAGTTCGAAAAGGCGGTCGCGCTGGCGAAGCGCATCGCCAAAAATGCGCCTCTGACCAACTGGGCGATCGTGCACGGACTGCCCCGCATCCAGGATTATTCCTATGATGACGGCCTCTTCGTCGAGGGCCTGTTCAGCCATATCGCCGCCAGCCCGGAAACGGCCGACCGGATCAAGGAATTTGTGGAAGGCCGCGCCGAGCGGCTGGCCAAGCCCGGCGAAGCGAGCGAAGGGCAGGCGTAAGCGCCGGGTGATGACCCTCTCGGGTCCAGTTTGGAGAGGAGAAAGCCTCCAATGGCTATAAGCGACACCGCAATTGTCGGCTATGCTGAGACGAAGATCGAGCGTCGTTCGGGGCGGGACATTTGGGATTTCGGCGGCGAAATCCTGAGCTCCCTGATCGCCAGCACGGGCATCGAGAAGGGCGAGATCGACGGCATGCTCGTGAACGGCTGCATGACCGGCGCGGGCAATGCCTTCTGGT
Organism: Allosphingosinicella sp.; assembly: GCA_035248285.1. Taxonomy (GTDB): domain Bacteria; phylum Pseudomonadota; class Alphaproteobacteria; order Sphingomonadales; family Sphingomonadaceae; genus Allosphingosinicella. The sequence goes on from DATFHP010000086.1 coordinate 5,665, forward strand.
CGCAGACGACGGCGGATTATCTGGGTCTGGAACTGAATTTCTGCCAGACCGTGGACCGTGGCGGATCATCCGCCGTCGCGGCCGTCGCCCGCGCGGCCGCGGCGCTCGAGGCCGGCTTGTGCTCGACCATCCTGTTGCTGAACGCGGATACCGAGTCGTCGGAGAGCAACCTTAGGATGCGCTCCTACCATAATGAGTTCGTGAACCTTTATGGATCGATCGGCCCGGCGACCGACTTCGGCCTGCTCAGCAAGCGCTATGACCATCTCTACGGCCTAGACCCCGAGGCGCTGGGCAAGATCGCGATCACCCTGCGCGAGCATGCGCTGCTCAACCCGCTGGGTTCGGACAAGCTGCGCAAGCCGCTGGATATGGAGACATATCTTGCCTCGCCCATGGTTGCCGACCCGATCCGGGTGCTGGATTGCGTCATGGTCTGCGATGGCGCCAACGGCTTCCTCATGACCACGAAAAAGCGGGCGAAGGAGAAGGGCTTCGGCAAGTTCGTCGTGCCCCTGGGCTATGGCGAGCGCAGCAATTACCGCGCCGCGGAAAATCTGGCCGAGGTCACGGAGAGCGGCCATCTGGTCGCGGGGCAGCAGGCCTTCGCGCAGGCGGGGATCGGGATTTCGGATCTCGGCTCGGTGCACCTCTATGACGACTTCGTGATCGCGATCATGCTGCAGCTGGAGATGTTCGGCTTTGCCAAGCAGGGACAGGGCTGCGACTTCGTGCGCAACACCGACCTGTCGATCAGCGGCGATCTTCCGCTGAATACGAGCGGCGGCCAGATGTCGGCCGGCCAGCCTGGCCTTGCCGGCGGCGGCACGCTTCTGGTGGAGGCGGTGCGCCAGCTGTTCGGCGAAGCGGGCGAACGGCAGGTGAAGGATAATGCGCGCGCATTGGTGAGCGGCATCGGCTGGATACCTTATGGGCGCCACTGGGGAACGACCACGGCTCTTGTACTTGGATCGGAGGGCTAATCGAAATGACCGATTCGACGGATTCCCTGTTTCTCATCGAACGGGCGGCACCCAAGACCCTCCCCATTTCCGCTCCCTTCTGGGAAGGTACGCGCGAAAAGAAGCTGATGTTGCAATATTGCCTGGATAGCGGGCAGTATCAATTCTATCCGCGACCCGTCAGCATCTTCACCGGCAGCCGCAATCTGGAATGGCGCGAAGTTTCCGGCGAGGGCGAAGTCTTCACCTACACGATCGCGCGGATTGGTCGGGGGCCTTTGGAAGGCGTCACGCCCTTCATCGTTGCGACGATAAGGCTGGATGAAGGCGTCACCATCATGTCGAACGTGATCGATTGCGATCTCGACAGGATCGCGATCGGGCTGCGCGTCGAGCCGGTCTGGGCGCCCCTGCCCGACGGTACGCATCTGTTGCTGTTCCGGCCGAAATAGGATCGCGTCGCATGACGTGCTTCGCTGACGATTTTCGTTGCGAGATAGAAAGATGATTGAAGAAACGGTCACTTATTCGGTGGATGGCAAGAGGCTGGTCAGCACCGTCTACAGGATGGACCAGGACAGCCGCGGTGCGGGAATCCTGGTCTTTCCGGATATTCTGGGCCTTGGCGAGCATGCGCATGAGCGGGCGCGGCGGCTCGCCGAGCTGGGCTATGTCGTTCTGGCGATGGATCTGCATGGTGACGGCCAGGTCTTCGATGCGCCCAAGGCGCTGGCGGAGCTGGAGATTTTCTACGCCGATCCGAGCATCACCCTGCGCAGGGCAGAGGCCAGCTTGGCGATGCTGTGCCAGCAACCCGGTGTGGACGCGGGCCGGATCGGGGCGGTCGGCTTCTGCTATGGCGGAACATTGGCTTTGGAAATGGTACGTTCGGGTCTTCCGATTCACGCGCTGGTCGGCTTTCACAGCGTGCTGCGCTCATCCCTGTCCTGGGATCGCGCCCATCTTTCGGGCAGGAAAATTCTTGTCTGCGTGGGCGCCGAGGATCCCCAGATTCCCGAAGAGCAGCGCCGTGATTTTGTCGGCGAGATGCGGCAAACGGAGGCCGATTGGCAGCTGCATCTCTATGGTGGCGTCTATCATAGCTTCACAGATCGACGGATCGATGCGGCTGGCATGCCCGATTTCGCCCGCTATGACGCAGCGGCCGACCGACGGTCATGGCGTGCGATGAAGGACCATTTCGAAGATGCATTCAGCTAACAACAGCCGACACCATAAGTCCGAGCAGAGCGAGGATTATGTGAACATCAGTGGACGCGACTATTCCGTTCATTCGCTGACCTCGTCGGCGGGCTTCCTGTTCCGCGCCGCCTATCTTCAAATACGGGATTTGTTGCGGACGGCCGAACAATTCGACGTGAAGCCGGCAATGTTTGAGTTGCTGCGGGTCACCAATGAGAATCCGGGGATCCGCCAGGCCCATGCGGCGCGCCTCCTGCTGATCCAGGAATCCAATATGGCGAGGCTTGTCAGGGATGCGTTCGAAATGGGCGTGATCGGCAGGCTGGATGAAGAGGGCAAGCAGCGCCAGGGGCTTTGGCTTTCCCCGAGCGGCAAGGAAATGCTCAGGGAGATGATGGAACTCGCGGAAGCGGTCGAAGAGCAGTATATGGCAGTTCTCACCCGTGCGGAAAGCAGCAGTTTGGGGTTGCTTTTAGGTCGCGTCTACAAAGCCGCTCTTTGTCAGAAAATCGAAACGGAGTTGGAGGCACCGGACAAGGACATAGCCGAAGACATTTAGAGCATCGTGCGGAAAAGTGGGAACCGGTTTTCCGCGAAAACGATGCGACAACAAAGAACTGGAGCGCGCGATCCGCGTCCGATTTAACGCAGCGCGCTCTAGCGTGGCGGATGATGATCTCGGCAGGCGGGACGGCCGGCACGGGTTGCAGTGGATTTTGCTTATGACTGGTATTTGGATCACAAATTTCAGTTGTCATGCCAGGAACGCATGTTTTGGCATCTTTTGAGTAATAACATGTCGATGGCCTGAGCCGATCTCCTTTGATGATAAGCATGATAATAACTTATGGGTGATGACATAGGGGAAGGAAAGTCTTGTTATGAATGGTTTATCCAAGCGATTCTCGACGGATCGTCTTTGTCGCATGACTTATGGGAATAGTCTTTCATCGCGTTAAATCGGCCGAGCGCGCATCGACGCTTGACACCGGTTGGGTATTGGACTTATCAATTATAAGATACGTTATGCGCTGAGTGCTTCGCGCGAATGACTGACAAGCAAATCAAATTTATTGGGAGGTGGGTGAATGACGATTAAGACATTTTGTTCGAACGCTCTATGTTCGACGGTCCTGGCCGGCGCTGCGTTGATTGCAAATCCCGCGTTGGCGCAGGCATCTGGTCAAAGCGCGGAGGCGAGCGAGGCTCGTCCCGGAACGCAAATTGGCGACATCATTGTTACGGCGCAGAAGCGGTCCGAAAATCTTCAGAATGTGCCGATCGCTGTCTCGGTGATCCAGGCCGACACCCTCTCTTCGGCGGGGATTCAGGCGGTAAGCGAGCTGGCGCAAGTTGCGCCGGGCCTCACCATGACTCAGGCCGGCTCGAATTCCATTCTCCCGCGTATTCGCGGCATTGGTCAGTCGGGCGCGAACATGGGGCTTGAAAATCCCGTGGCCATCTATGTCGACGGCGTCTATTACGCCTCCACCGCCGGGTCCATGTTCTCCCTGGCCAATATCGAACAGGTTTCCGTTCTCAAGGGGCCGCAGGGCACCCTCTTCGGGCGCAATGCCACGGGCGGTCTGATCCAGGTGACGACGCGCGATCCCAAGCAGGATTTCAGCGGAGAAGCCAGCCTGACACTGGGCAACAAGGAGACCTATGGCGGCAATCTCTACGTCACCGGTGGTCTGGCGCCCAATGTCGCGGCAGACTTGGCCGTCTATTACAAGAATCAGAACCATGGATTTGGCCGGAATCTGACGAACGGCAAATATGTTGCGGATTCCGAAGACTTTGTCGTTCGCAGCAAGATCAAGGCTGATCTGGGCGAAGACAGCTCGGTCACGCTGGCCGGCGATTATTCGGTCAGCGAACTTGCGCAGCCGGTATTCCGCACCGTCTATGGCTTCCTGCCGATCAACAAGGTGCCCTTCACGGGCGGTAAATTCGACATCGATTCGGACACGCAGCCCTATGCGCGGACCGAACAATGGGGCGGCAGCCTGACGTTCGAGCATGATTTCGGCGACGTCAGGTTCAACTCGATCACGGCGTACCGGAATATTTCGGACGCGACGGTGCTCGACAATGACGGCCTGCCCGCGCCGACGACCATCTTCCTGCCGGCGGCTCAGACTGCCGTGTCGACGACCGCGCATGAGAAGACTTTCACGCAGGAATTCCAGCTGTCGTCCGATGGCGGCGGCCCGCTCACCTGGACGACTGGCTTCTACTACTTCCAGAACAACGGTCATTATGGCCCGCCGGTGGTCATCAATCAGCTGGATGGGACCATTCTGGTCACCATCAATACGAAGCTCAAGACGCGCGCCTATGCCGGCTATGGACAAGCGACCTATGCCCTGAGCGATCGGCTGAACCTCACGGCCGGCCTGCGTTACTCGAAGGAAACCCGCAAGGCGGAGGGCTCGCTCGACGTGACCGTCGGCGGCGTCCAGCAGCTCTTCCTGCCGAGCACAGGCGACGCCTCCTTCGGTGAATTCACCTGGCGTCTGGCGGCGGACTATCGGTTCAGCAGTGCCGCGCTGCTCTATGCTTCCTACAATCGGGGCTTCAAGAGCGGCGGCTTCAATCCGACCGAGATTCCTTACCACAGCTTCGAGCCGGAAAAGGTCGACGCCTATGAAGCCGGTCTGAAGCTGGACCTTTTCGACCGTCGCCTGCGTATCAATCCTTCGATCTTCTACTATGATTACAAGAACCTTCAGGCCATTCTCTATGCCAATGGTCAGCCGCTGACGCAGAATGCAGCATCGGCCAAGATTTACGGCATGGATGTCGACTTTGTCGCGGCGCTGTTCGACGGGTTCACGCTGAACGGCGGTCTGTCGGTCCTGCATGCGCGATATGGCCTTTATCGGGGCGCTCAGATCACGACGCCCGATCTGGTCAACGGCGGGAATATCATCACCAGCGGCGACCTGCGGGATACGCGACTGGCCAACACGCCTGACTGGACTGCCAATCTCGGGGCCCAGTATAAGGTCAATGTCGGTCGGGGCGATCTCAGCTTTGCGGCAAACTATGCCTATAATGACGGTTTCTATTCCGATGCGGAAAATCGCCAGAGGCAGAAGGGCTATCATCTGTTCAACGCTTCGATCGAATATAAGAGCGACAGCGGTTACAGCCTTTCGGTCTGGGGAAAGAATATCGGCAATGTCGCTTATGCCACGCAGCTGTATACCGAAGCTGCCGGCGACAAGATTCGCGTCGGACCGGGAAGGACATTTGGCGTGACCGCCGGGCTTGAATTCTAAGCGATGTCGCAATGCTTGCGGCGGCGATGATCGATCGTCGAACATCGCCGCCGCAAGCGAAATATGATGCCATATATTTGACGAACACAGTCCAAGCCGGCCACGTGCATGAAGGAGAAGATGTTGTGAACTTGCCTGCTACTATGCGCGCGGCCCTGTTGTACGATACTGCTAAGCCGCTGGTGATCGAGGATGTTCCCGTTCCCGTGCCGGGTGATGAGGACGTCCTTATTCGCGTGAAGTCGTGCGGTATCGTCCCCAATCTGACCAATGTCCTCCATGAGTTCGCGAAGATCGCGCCGGGTCTTGGCATGCCGTTGCCGCCTCTGCCCGCCATTTTCGGCCTTGATCCCGCTGGCGAAGTCGTGCGCGTCGGAGCGCATGTCAAGAAAGTTCATGTTGGCGATCGAGTCTATGTCAATCCGGCAAGATCATGCGGCACATGCCGTCATTGCGTCGACGGCGACTTGGTTTCGTGCCAATATTATACGTTCAACGGTTATTTCGGTTTCTCCGACAAGTCTCTCGAGATCTACGAACGTTATCCGTCCGGCGGACTTGCCGAATATATGAATGCACCGTCCTACTCGGTCGTGCCGATTCCCGACAATCTCTCCTTCGATCAGGCGGCGCGGTTCGGCTATGTGGGAACCGCTTATTCCGCCCTGCGCAGGACAGGTGTTGGGCCGGGTTCCACCGTCCTGATCAGCGGGGCATCCGGTACGCTCGGCCTTGGCGGAGTGATCAGTGCATTGGCGCTGGGTGCGAAACGCGTTCTGGCCGTCGCGCGCGATCGGAATCTGCTTGCTGACGTCAAGGCGATTGCGCCTGGGCGGATCGAGATCATGTCGGTGCTGGACGGATCAGTCATGGAGTGGGCGAAGCAACTCACGGCAGGGGAGGGGGTCGACGTTGCCGTGGACTGCCTGCCGCACGGTGCGCCCGTCGAGCAGTTTCTCGAGGCCTATCGCAGCGTCAGG
>DATFHP010000087.1:0-19346 GCA_035248285.1 Allosphingosinicella sp.
GGCACCATTTTCTTTTGCGGCATGTCGAGGCCAGTGGGCCGACGCGATGGGTTGGCCGGGTCGGGCAGGCGGGCCGCCACTTCGCTTTTATCCTGCATTTCTTGTAAAATTCATATTTGCGGGATAAAAGCCCCTCGTGGCCATCGTCCAACCCTTCACCGCCGAACAGGAACGTGCGCTGGTCAACATGCGCCAGCGGTACGACGCATGGATCGAAGCGGAGCGCGCACTGTTCGCCTTGCCCTACGATCTCAAGCGCAAGAAGATCGGCGACTACGCGTATCTTTACGAGATTTTCGACCGCAACGGGAACGGCAGGAGCCTGGGCCGGATGGACCCGGGGAAGCAGGTCCGGCTCGACGACTTCAAGGGTGCAAAGTCAGCCCTGAAGGAACGTCGCGATGGCGCGCGCGATGTGCTGAACGAGAGCAGCCGGATTGCCCGGGCGCTGCGCCTGCCGATGATCTCGGCGGACGCCGGCCCGATCCTGCGTGAGGCCGATCGCCGCTCGCTGCTTGGCGGTCATTTGCTGGTCATCGGCACCAATGCGATGGCCGCCTACGCAATCGAGGCCGCCGGTACGTTTCGCGATGTGCCCGACGAAACCGAGGATTTCGATCTCGCCTGGGCAGCCGAAGCGGCGGACGACGGGATGCCGCTGTGGGACATGCTCAAGGCCGTCGATCCGACCTACACCGTCAACAGCGAACGGGAGTTCCAGGCGCGCAACGCCAAGGCCTATGAAGTCGAACTGCTGATCGCGCCGTCGCGGATGGAAACAATGGGCACTAAGGACAGGCCGCGCCCGGTTCCGCTCCCGGAACAGGAGTGGCTGCTTCCCGGCCGCCGGGTTGATCAGGTCGTTCCCTGCCGGGACGGCACGCCCGCCCGGATCGTCGCGCCCGATCCGCGCTGGTTCGCGCTTCACAAGCTCTGGCTTGGCGCCCAGGCCAAACGCAATCCGCTCAAGCGCCGCAAGGATGCTGTCCAGGGAACAGCGCTGCTCGACGGCGTCGCCGAAGCGATGCCGCACTATCCGCTCGACGACGAATTCGCCGGATCGCTGCCGGGCGAATTGGTGCCGTTCTGGCAGACTTGGAAGAGCCGGAGAGAATAGCCGATAGGCTGAAACTGGTCGCATCCTGCTTTAGCCTCGTTCCGGTTCAGGTTGAACCGGAACGAGGCTAGAAAGTTCTTTGATTACCGTGCTTGGGTCCGAAGCTGGCCCCGCCAGCTTCGGACCCGGCGCATTCCGAGTCGCCAGAATGAGCAGGTGCCGATTGCCCCCGGCAATCGGCAGCCGTGCCGGGGGCACGGCGGCCAGCTCATTCCACCTGGCTCGAAAACTTTAGGGAAAGGAGCGGCGCAGGGGGAGGGACCTGCGTTTTGCCGCGCCCCTGCCGTTCGCGGTTTCGCCGTGCCTCAAGCCATTTTTCCGGCGGGCGCAGCTCAGCTCCGCTCCTATCAGCGCGGCCGACCGGTCAGGCGTCAGCCGTCACGATCAGCGCATCGAGTGCCAGCACGCCCTTGCCTTCGGGCAAGGCGAGCAGCGGGTTGATGTCGATCTCGACGATGTCGGGCCGGGCCAGCATGAGCCGCCCGACGGCGGCTACGGCTTCGGCGACCGCCGCGACATCGGGGGCGGGGGCGCCGCGGAATGCGCCCAGCAGCTTCGCCGACTTGAGCTGCCGCAGCTCGGCCTCGATGTCTCCCGGCGTCAGATCGGGGGGCAGCAGGCGCACGTCGTTCAGCGCTTCGACCATGATGCCGCCGAGGCCCACCAGCAGCACGGGCCCCCATTGCGGATCGCGCTTGGCGCCGACCACCAGCTCCAATCCCTTGGGCGCCATGGCTTCCACCAGGACGCCGTCGAGCACGGCCCCCGATTTCGCCCGCTCCACCCGCGCCAGCATGTCGCCATGGGCCGCGCGCAGCGCCGCCTCGTCCTTCACGTTGAGGACGACGCCGCCGATTTCGGTCTTATGGGCCAGCTCGGCCGCCTGCACCTTGATTGCGACCGGATAGCCGATGCGCCCGGCGAGCGCGGCCGCTTCATCGACGGTGCGCGCGAGGCCGCCGGCCGGGCGGGCGATGCCGATCGCATCGAGGATTTGCTTGCCGAGCCATTCGGGCTGCGGGCCGGGCCGGAGTGCCGGAAGCGCATCGGCCGGGAGGGTCGCGGCGCCCGCCACGCCGCGCGCCAGCCTACGGCCGTAACGCGTCACCGCCGCGACGGTCCGGAGCGCCCGTTCGGGCGAGCGTGACAGCAGGATGCCGTTCGCGCGGACAAGCGCGACGAAATCGGCGGGAATTTTCGAATCCTCTCCCAGCGCGGTGAGCAGCACGGGCTTGTCGGTCTCCTTCACGACCTCGACGAAGGGCGCGAGCCACTTCACGGCATCGTCGCCGACCGCCGGGATCGCGACCGCGACCGACCCGTAGGCCGGATCCCCGACGAGCACGCGCAACACGTCCGCCGCCAGGGGAATGTCGAACGCGGCCTGGGTCGTCAGGTCGAGCGGGTTCTTGGGCGGCGTGAATTCGGGAAGCCGCGGGGCGAGCACCGCCTCGCTCGCGGCGGACAGCGGCGGCAGCTCCAGGCCGAGCGCCTCGAAACAATCGTGCGCGATCGCGCAGAAGGCGCCCGAGGTGGTGATGACCGCCGGATCCAGCACCGGCGGGCGCGGGCTGCGCACCAGCAATTCGGTGCAATCGATCCACTCCTCCAGCGTATCGGCCACCAGCACGCCCGCGCGCGACGCGAGCACCGTCATCGTCGCATAGTCGCCCGCCAGCGCGCCGGTGTGCGAGGCGGCCGCCTGCTGCGCCTTCGCGCCGCGCCCGGTATGAAACAGCACCAGCGTCTTGCCCGCCGCACGCGCCCTTTTCGCGGCCTCCAAGAATTCGGCCGGGCGCCGGATCTGCTCGGCATAGAGCGCGATGACGTTCACCGCCGGTTCGCCGGCCATGAAGGCGATATAGTCGGACAGGCCGAGCCCGGCCTCGTTGCCGGTCGAAAGGCGGTAGGCGACCGGCAAATTGCGTTCCTCGAACGCCCAGAAGGCATGGCCCATCAGCCCCCCGCTCTGGGCGATGATGGCGACGGCGGGCAATCGGTCGGCGGTCAGGGTCTTGACGGGCGGCCCGGGCAGAAAACCGATGTCGATGCCGTCGACATAATTGGTGAAGCCCAGGCAGTTGGGCCCGACGACGCCGAGATCCGCTTCCTCCGCCCGTCGCGTCAGCGCCTGCTGCGCCGCGCGGGCGCGCTCGCCGGTCTCGGCAAAGCCGGAAGCGAAGACGACCGCGTTCGCGATCGCGCGTTCGATGCAACCCTCGATCGCCTCCTCGACGCCGGCGGCGGGCAGGGCGAGGACGGCAAGGTCGATGCCTTTGGGCAGATCGGCCATATCGGTCAGGATGGGGCGGGTTCCGATCTCGCCGCCGTTGCGTCCGACCAGGTGGATGTCGCCGGCGAAGCGATTCTGGTCCAGCAGATGGACGACGGCCTGCGCCGTCGATCCGGGACGTGCCGAAGCGCCGATGACCGCTACCGACCGCGGCCGGAGCAGCCGGGCGACCAGGTCCGCGCGCAAGCCGGGCCGATCGGGTCCTTCGGTCATCGTCGCAGCATCCTTCACGATCATCCCTTTCCTCTATTCCGTCTATCCCGCGTCCGGCCGCTCAGTTCCAGTCAATCGTGAGATTGACGAAGCCGCGCACCATGCCGTGCTTCACTCGGGCGGCATGGGCGGACTATAGCTGTTCGGCCGGGACCGAGGAGCGAGCATTTCGCTTTTTTTTTGATGAAGCACGGCGGCCCATGTCGTGGGACGCCGAGGCTGCAACATCCGATGCGAGCATGAGACCGAGCCCATATTGGAAGGAAATATCGCTTGTCTGCAAATCACAAACGGCTTCCGCGCAGCATATTGATCTTCGGGGCGGCCGCTCATATCGGCGGGCCGCTCGCCGCATTCCTGACGCGGGAGGCGCCGTCGATCCGGCTGAGGCTGTCGACCAGCGACGCCGCGAAGGTGGAACCGCTGCGTCGGGCGTTCCCGGGCGCTGACGTGGTGCAGGCCAGCTACCAAGACCTCCCGTCGCTGATGCTCGCCGCGGACGGCATGGAGGGCGTGTTCGTGCTCACGACCACCGGCACCGACGAGCGGCCGGCGATGACCAATCTGGTCTCGGCGCTCGAAAGCGCCGGCACGCTCGTCCACCTGATTCGCCTGCTCGGCATGCAGCCGGAGGCCAATCTCGCCAGGATACCGCCGTCGCTCCGCGACCATGGCCTGGGGCTCCCGATCCAGCACCCCATCGCCAAGACCGTTCTGGACGAGAGCGGCCTGCCGGTCACCTACCTCAACAGCGGCGCTACTTTCATGGACAATTTTCTCAACATGAAGGAAGGCTTGCGGAATTCGGGCACGCTCATCTGGCCCGAGCGGCTGATTCCCTACATCGATCCGCGCGACATCGCCGAAGTGGCCGGACGGCTGTTCCTCTCCGACAATCATCGCCATATCGGCCAATTCCACACGATGAACAACGGCCAGGACATCCTGCGCTTCCACGAGGTCGCCCAGATGATGAGCGAGCTATGGGACAGGCCGATCGCCCATGACGGCAGCAAGGAAGCCTTTTTCCGGGCCTATCCGCAGATGGCCGAAACGCGCCGGCACTATCTTTGGGACTTCTTTCAATACGAACAGGACAACGAAGTCGTCTGGGCCCGCAACGACTTCGTCGAACGGATGCTCGGCCGCAAGCCGTGCAGCTTGCGCGAATGGCTGATCGAGCATCGCGACGTCCTGCTCGGTGAATAGAGTGATTTCGAGCCAGATGGAATCACCTGGCGGCTCGGAAATCACGGCCATCAAAGAACTTTCTGGACTCGTTCCGGTTCGCGTTGAACCGGAACGAGTCCAGCGGCCCTTCAGGGGCGATCCCGATATCGCGGATACCCGTTAGAGCACGATGCGCGAATTCGGAATCACGCGTCGTGCTCTAGGGATTGTTATCGCATCGTCATTGCGCAAAACCGGTGCTTACTTTTTCGGGAAGCGCCTTAAGCCTCGACCGGCTCCCGCCGAACGAATTCGGGCGGCAGCGTGATGTCCGCCCAGTTCTGGCCGGTCTCGACAGCCCCTTCGCCGACGAAGATCTTCGAATAGTCGATCGGGGTGCGATTGCCGATCGGCTTGCGGCCTTCCTGGACGTCGTGCGCCATGTCCATCAGGATGCGGCGGATGCGCACGACCACCTGATCCGCGGGGATGAGGTTTTCCTGGCTGCGATCGTAGATCGACCCCATCGATTCCGCGACGATGATGTCTTCCGGAATGAAGGGCGCCATGCCGGTGAACCGTCCGCTCCGCATGGCCTCGCGATCCTGATACCAATTGTTCTCGCGGCTGGCCCTTTGCGGGCTGTCGCAGGTTTCCGGCGAAAAACCCAGGCGATCCAATGTCTCGGAATCGAGGCTCATGAACCGCCTCGCTTCGATCGGCTGTTGCGGCGTCGTCCAGGCGCTGTCGTAGTTGCCGAGATAGCCGATGGTCCGGTGGGAATCGATCGGCGTGAAAAACGCAAAGGTTCCCTGATCGGGATAGGCCCCGTTGGTGATGACCGTCGAGGGGGCGGCGAAGACCGACGTCTTGCACGTCTCGTAGATGGTGCCGTCCGCCCTGGTCACTGTCCGGAACGCGGCTGAAAACTGGCCGAATTCGGTGGGGTAGGTGTCGAAGCGCGGCGCCGCGTCCGCCATGATGCGCTCGAAGACGCTGTTGTCGGTGGCGGGGTGCTGCCGCCTCAGCGCGTCTTGATGCAGCGTCGTCAGGTGCGAGGAATCGGCACCGCCGTCGATGGCCTGGATGAAGTTCGCATTGTAGACCACCGGAGCGACGAAAAGCTGCTCCGGCGCGAAATCGAGCCAGCGCCAGTGCGCGAAAGGCGGCTGCTCCTCGCGCGGCCCCAGATAGACGAAGATCAGCCCGGCCTTCTCCACCACCGGAAAGGCCGGCTGGCGATAGCGCTTCATGAAGCGATCGTCGGTCGCGTTCGGCATGTCGATGATCGTCCCGTCGACATCGAACTTCCACCCGTGGAAGACGCAGCGAATTCCGCCCTTCTCGGTCCGGCCGAGGCACAGCGAGGCGCCGCGATGACAGCAAAGCTCGCGCAGGCAGCCGATCCTGCCCTCGCTGTCGCGGAACAGGACATAATCCTCCCCCAGCATCGTCGATCGCTTGGGATCGCTGTTGGGATCGGGGAAATCCCGCGACAGGCCCGCGACCAGCCAGTAGCGCTTGAACGCCGCGTTCATCGGCGTGCCCGGTTCCACCCGGCAGAGAAAATCATTGTCTTCGCGATTCAGCATCGGACGTCTCTCTCGATCGTGAGGGGCCGCGAGCCGTTTCCCTCGCTCACGGGCCCAATCATCTGTTCTTTCGATGACACATAGACACGCCAAAGTTTTGACAATGTCAAGATATCCATCTTGGTCAATCGCACTCCGGCAGTCGATTATAGGCCCGGCACGGTGCCCCGAACAAGCGCCGGCGCGCCCGATCTCGCCTGCCGTCCCACGCTGCCCGCGCTCACTCGTGCCGCAGCGCGTCGATCGGGTTGAGGCTGGCGGCGCGGCGGGCCGGGAAATAGCCGAACACCACGCCGATCGCGGCCGAGAAGCCGAAAGCGATCAGGTTGATCTTGGGATCGAACAGGAACGGCACCTGGATCAGCGGCGCGACGACGATCGTCGCCAGCAGCGCGATCAGCAGCCCGATCACGCCGCCGAGGCAGGCGAGCACCACCGCCTCCACGAGGAATTGGAGCAGCACCTCGCGGCCGACGGCGCCGATCGCCAGCCTTATGCCGATCTCGCGCGTGCGCTCGGTGACCGAGACGAGCATGATATTCATGATGCCGATGCCGCCGACCAGCAGGCTGACCGCCGCCACCGCTCCCATCACCATCGTCAGTATCTGGGTCGTTCCCGACAAGGTGTCGGCGATCTGGCGGGTGTCGAAGATGTTGAAATTGTCCTCCTCGCCGGGCCCGATGCGGCGCCGTTCGCGCAGCAATTGCTCGATCGCGCTCTGCACCGATCGCGTGTCATATTGATCGTCCACCGCGACCAGGATCATCCTGATGTCGCGGTTGCCGGTCAGGCGCCGTTGGACCATCTTCAGCGGCGCGATGATGACATCGTCCTGATCGGCGAAGCCGCCTTGGCCGCGGATGCTCATCGTCCCGATCACCTCGCACGAAACGTCGCGGATGCGGATCCGCTCGCCGATCGGATTGTCGCGCTGGAAAAGGTTCTGGCGCACCGTATTGCCGATCAGGCACACCGCCTTTCCGGCCGCTTCCTCGGCGGGGGTGAACACCCGGCCGCTGGCCAGCGGCCATTGCTGCGCGGTGAAGAAGTCGGCGGTCGTGCCGTTGATCGACGTCTGCCAGTTGGACGCGTTGCGTATGACGCTCGCGGATGCTTGCGCCTGCGGCGCGACCGCGCGCACGCCGGCGGTCTGCTCCTTGATCGCCGCGACGTCCGCCATGTCGAAATCGGGCGGCTGCGGGCCGCCGCCGCCGCGTCCGAAGCCCTGGCCGGGGCGGATCTGGAGGATGTTCGCGCCCAGGCTCGAGATCTGCTTCTGCACCGCGGCGGTGGCGCCGTTGCCGAGCGTCACCATCGTCACCACCGCGCCGACGCCGATGACGATCCCGAGCGTGGTCAGGAACGAGCGCAGCAGGTGGCGCCGGATCTCGCGGAAAGCGAGGATGATCGTCGTGCCCAGCATCAGCGCACCTCCTCCGGAATCTCGCCCTGGCGATGGTTGGCGTCGACGCGTTCGACCAGCCCGTCCTTGAAGTGGACCACGGTGCGCGCGAACGCCGCCATGTCGCGTTCGTGGGTGACCATCAGGATGGTGATGCCGTTGTCGCGGTTGAGGCTGGCGAGCAATTCCATGATCTCGAGCGAGCGCTCGCTGTCGAGGTTGCCGGTCGGCTCGTCGGCGAGCAGGACGTCGGGATTGGTGACGAGCGCGCGCGCGATCGCCACCCGTTGCTGCTGCCCGCCCGAAAGCTCGGCGGGCGTGTGGTCCCACCAGCCCTTGAGCCCGACCTTGTCGAGCGCGGCCATCGCCGCGTCGTGCCGTGCCCGCTTGCTCTCGCCGCGATAGAGCAGGGGCAGCTCGACGTTTTCGAGCGCGCTGGTCCGCGCCAGCAGGTTGAAGCCCTGGAACACGAAGCCGAGATAGCGGCGCCGGAGCAGCGCCCGCTGGTCGCGGTCGAGGCTCTGGACGGGAACGCCCTTGAACAGGAACCGGCCGCTGGTCGGCACGTCGAGGCAGCCGAGGATGTTCATCGTCGTCGACTTGCCCGATCCCGACGCACCCATCACCGCGACGAAATCGCCCTCGTTGACGTCCAGGCTGACGCCCTTCAACGCCTGGAAGGCGGTCGGGCCTTCGCCGAACGTCTTGGTGACGTCCCGCAGGCGGATGATCGGCTCAGCCACCGCCGTTCTGTCCGCCGCCGCCGCGGCGCCGGCCGCCGCCTCCGCTTCTGCCTTCGTCGCCGGTGGCGAGCCGTCCGGTGATCACCTGCATCCCCGGCTTGAGGTCGCCGCCGACGATCTCGGTGACCGAGCCGTCGCTTTCGCCGGTGACGACCTGCATCGCCTGCGGCTTGCCGTCGTCGCCGAGCACATAGACGGTCTGGCGGCTGCCGCGGCCGATCGCGACCTCGCGCGGCTGGCTGCCGCCGCGGCGGGGGCGGACCGGCACGAGGACGCTGGCGACGCCGCCCGGCTGGCTTCGCGCCGCCGCGGCCTCGCGGTCGGGCGAGAAACGCAGCGCCGCATTGGGGATCAGCAGGGCATTGCGCTTCTCGCTGGTGACGATGTCGGCGGTCGCGGTCATGCCCGGGCGAAGCTTCAGGTCCGGATTGGCGACCGACAGCACGGCGGTGTAGGCGACGACATTGCTCGCGGTCGTGCTCGCGGTCGACGTGCCGGTAGAGGTGTTGGTGGCGTTGGCGCCGACGTCGACGCGGGTGATCTGGGCCGCGAAGGTGCGGCCGGGATAGGCGTCCACGGTGAAGGTCGCGCGCTGGCCCTGCCTGACCTGGCCGACGTCGGCCTCGTCGACCTTCACCTCGAGCTTCATCCGGCTGAGATCCTCGGCGATCAGGAAGAGGGTAGGGGCCTGGAACGAGGCGGCGACGGTCTGGCCGGGATCGATCTGGCGCGAAAGCACGACGCCGTTGACCGGCGAATAGATGGTCGCCTTCGACAAATTGGTCTGCGCCGACGACAATATGGCGCGCGCCTGCGCGACCTGCGCCTGCGCGGCGCGGACTCCGGCCTGTGCGCGCCGGCTGTCGGCGCGGCCGGTCTCGAGCTCGACCTTCGACGGCACCTTGCCGCCCGACAGCCGATAGACCTGCTCGAGCCGATCGAGGTTGGCGCCCGACTGCACCGCGGTCGCCTGCGCGGTCGCGACCTGCGCCTGCGCCGCCGCGAGCGCAGCCTGGTTCTGGCGGATCGTGTCCTGCAGCCGCGACGGGTCGAGCCGCGCCAGCGGCTGTCCCTTCACCACCCGGTCGTTGTTGTCGACATAGACCTTGTCGACGAGGCCCGATTGTTCGGAGCCGACCTCGACCTGGTTGGTCGGCAGCAGGTTGCCGGTCGCCGATACGGTCACCGTCAGATTGCCGCGCTGGACCGGGCGAGTCGCATAGCCGGCCTCGCCGCTTCCCGAAAAGCAGCGCGACAGCAAAAGGAACAGCAGCACGGCCGCGACCGCGCCGCCGATCGCGAGCGGGCGCTTGTACCAGGGCTTGACCGCCGGCGCGCCGAGGAAGGTATCGAGGTCCGGCGCGCCGGCCGGCTGCGCGATAGGGGCGCTTGCGTCGTTCATATCCTGCCTTCCTGCGGAGGAGCCGCCGGATCCCAGCCGCCGCCCATCGCCCGGTAGAGCTGGACGAAGGCGAGAGTCTGGTCGGCGTGGCTCGAGATCAGGCCGCCGCGCGCGGAGAGCAAGGCGCGCTCCGCTTCGAGCAAGGTCTGGAAGTCGGTCAGGCCCGCGCGATATTCGCTGCGGGCGAGAATGGCCTGGTTGTTGGCGGCGTCGAGCGCGGCCGCGAATTGGGTCTGCCGGCGCTTGGCGCTGTCGAGCGCGACGAGGCCGTTCTCGACATCTTCGAGCGCGGTCAGCACGGTCTGCCGATAGGTGGCGAGCGCGCCCTGGGCCGCCGCCTGCTGCGCGCGCATCTGCGATCGGGTGCGGCCGGCGTCGAAGATCATCTGGGTCAGGCCTGCGAACAGGCTGCCGGTGAGCTGGTCGACCAGCCCGCCCAGGCCGAGCGCGGTGCTGCCGATATTCCCGCTGAGGCGCAGGCTGGGATAGAGTTGCGCCTGGGTAACGCCGATCCGCGCGGTCTGCGCGGCCAACGTCCGCTCGGCGGCGCGCACGTCGGGGCGCTGGCGCAGCGTATCGGCGGGAATGCCGACCGCAACCTGCGCGGGCGCGGCCGGCACGGGGCGCGACGCGTCGAGTTCGCTCCGCAACGCCCCCGGCGCCTGGCCGGTGAGCACGGCGATGCGGAAGGCCGCGGCGGCATATTGCGCCTCGATCGTCGGGATGGTCGCGGCGGTCTGCGCGCGCGCGCCCCGCGCCTGCTCGACGTCGAGCGAGGACACCAGCCCGGCCTGCACGCGCCAGCCGGCGATCTGGAGATTGTCGTCGGCGATGGCGAGCGTGTCCTTGGCGAGCGCAAGCCGCCGCTGCGCCTCGCGCGCCTGGACATAATTGGTGACGAGCTCGGCGACGATCGCGACGCGCACCGCGGCCAGATCGTAGCCGGAGGCTTCGGCATCGGCCCGCGCCGCCTCGATGCCGCGCGAGATGCCGCCGAACAGGTCGATTTCCCACGCCGCGTCGGCGCCGACCGACAGCGTGGTGTCGCTGCCGCCGTTGTCGGCGACGTCCTGGCGCACGCCGCCCGAGGCATCGAGCGTCGGCAGCAGCCCCGCCCGCGCCTGCACCAGAGCCTCGCGCGCCTGACGCAGGCGGGTGAGCGCGACGGCAAGGTCGAGATTGCCGTCGAGCGCGCGCGCGACCAGGCTGTCGAGCTGCGGGTCGCCGAGCTGCGTCCACCAGGTGGCGAGCGCGGTCGCGGACGGTGCCGGGGCCGCTCCGAAATAGCGGTCGGGGACGCGCAAGGTGGCAGCGTCGGGGGCGCGATAGTCCGGGCCCACGGTCGTGCAGGCGGAGAGGAGGAGCGATGTCGTCGCCAGGATCGCTGCAAATCGCTTCATGATCTCTCTGCTCGGCTCCCATGCGCGCGCGGAACGGTGAGGTGTTACGCACCGCGTGTCTTCGAAGTTTCGCGAGCCGTGCGGAAAGTGTCGCAAAATGTATCGGGCTGCGGCCGGGCGCGTCGCAATCCCGGAGCTTTCAATGCTCTGCCGGTCGTGGGCGGCGCAGCGGTGTCGCCTCACTTGGCGGTCATGCGTTCCCCGACGATGCCGATGCGCGATCCGGGGTCGGTGCCGAAGAGCGACAGCGCATTGCGGGATTTGACGGCCTGAAGCTCATCGTCCGAGAATATGCGGGCGGTATCGAGGCCGTGCATGGTTTCGACGCCGGTGCGGTACCAATAGTCGCTCCCGAAGACGATCTGCGACGGCAGGACCACATCTTTCAAGGCGCGCAGGACGATGGGATTGGAACATTGGGCGGTGTCGTAATAATGTCGCCTGAGCTCGTGGAGCACGCCGTTCGGCAGCTGGGGAGGCACGAACGGCGGGCTTTTGCCCTTCGTGACGATGCCTGGCACGATCTCCTCCGCGGTTCCCGCCAGAAAACGCTCGATGAGGTAGGGCATCGTCCCGCCGCCGTGCGAGAAGATGAAGCGAATGTCCGGGAAGCGTCCGGTCGTACCGCTCCAGATCAGGCTGCCGATCGTGCGCGTCGTGTCGGTCGCATATTCGACGACATATTCGGGTATCTCGGGGACCATCGCGCAGCAGCAGGCCGGCGTGTAGGGATGAACGTAGACGATCGCCTTGCGGCGGTTGAGCTCCTCATAGAGGGGCCAGAAGAACGGATCGCCGAGCCATTTGTTGTCGACGCTCGTGACGATGGCGATGCCGTCGGCCCCAAGCACGTCGAAGCCGTAGGCGATCTCCGCCAACGTATCGTCGATCGACGGCAGCGGAAGCGAGGTGAACAGCCCGAAACGCCCGGGATGGTCGAGGGCGTGGCGGGCGGCCGCCTCGTTGAGGTCGCGTGCCATCGCCCGCCGCTCCCCGGCGGTGCCGATGTGATAGGGCGGGAATTGCGACAGCACCGCCGTCGCGACGCCGGCCGCATCCATGTCCGCCAGCGCCTGATCGACCTGCCATATGTTCGGCGGAGAGGCCCGATCCGAGGGTCGCGACACGAACTCGGCGAACTGCGGCGTGCCGTGATGATGATGCACGTCGATCGCGCAGCGGCTTGCCGGGCGCAGGATATCGGTCCGGCCGTGGCTTCGTGGATCGGAACCTTGCCCGGACATTCGACGGCCTTCCGTTGGTGCTTTTTTCGCGCGTTGATCGCGCCGCGGCTTCAGGCCTTGCGACAGCGGACAGATTATCCGCCATGCATGGCGGCTTCAACCTGCATTCAGGCTTGCTCGCTATTCCCTGCCGCGCCTGCGCCGGTGTAGGAAGCCGGCGCGAATGAAGGAGAATATGCCGAATGTCCCGGTTTCACCGCCTTGCGATTGCCATGCTGCCGCTGTCTGTCCTTCCGGCCGTTTCGTCCGCCTCCGCCGCGCCGATCGGCGATGCGGTCAAGGGCAAGACGATCTTCATCCGCTGCGCGATGTGCCACACCGTGCAGCCGGGCATGAACAAGGTGGGACCGTCGCTGGCGGGCATCGTGGGGCGAAACGCCGGCGCCGTCCCCGGTTTCGCTTATTCGCCGGCGATGAAGACCAGCAAGGTGGTGTGGACTCCGCAGATGCTCGATCGCTTCCTCGCCCGCCCGAGCGCCGCCGTTCCCGGCACCAGGATGGTGTTCGCAGGCCTTCCCAATCCGGCGGACCGCGCCAATGTCGTCGCCTATCTCAAGGCGCCGAAATAGACCCGGGGACGGCAGGCAGCGCGCGCGAACGGGAACCGCGCTACTTCCAGCCTTCGGCGCGCAGCTGCCTTAGATCGTCCGCCGTATCCACGTCGCAGGCGAGGCCTTTGCTGCGGATGACGACGGCGGTGTGGCCCTTCGCCTCGGCCGCTTCGCGATGGGCGGCGAAGCTGCCTTCGCCATAAGCGAAAGGCATCAGCGTGGGGGGCGCGAGCCAGAGCGCATTGGTGCCCGTTTCGCCGGCGTCGGGCGCGATGACCACCGCGGCATCGGCGCCGGCGTCGAGCATCCGGGCGACGTCCTTGGCGGAAAGCAGCGGCAGATCGCTGCTGAGCACCAGCAGGCCGTCGGCACCCTGCGTGCGGGCGACGCCTGCGCCCTGAGCGAGCGCGCGGTTGAGTCCCTTCTGCCGTTCCAAAATGCCCTGCGCCCCCGCCCGCGAGGCGAGGCCCAGCACCGCCGCGGAGCGGCTGATCACCAGGCAATGTCCGCTCGGCACGCTGCCGATCGCGATTTCGAGCACATGGCCGAAGAAGCGCCGGTTGAGCGCCGCCCGCTGTCCGGCGCTGAGCGCGGCGGCGAGACGGCTCTTGCCTTCCTCGAACGGATTGACCGGAATGAGGATCGCCGCGGGCATGTTCAGAGGCCGCGTGGATTCGCCGCTATGGCTGTGGCCTGCTTCGACATGGCTCGATCCCTTGCGTCTCGTTCGCGCCGCGATAGCCTGTCGCGCCGGGCGGGCAAGTCCATTATCGGATCGCGTGGGCAATCATGGCGCTCTCGTCATCGGGGCGCGGGGCAGGGGGCGTATCACGGTGAGGGCGATCCAATGACGGCCTCAAACGATGCCGTTGCGGCGGGCGACGGCAACCCGGCAAAGGGGTCGCCGCGCATCAGGCTGGGCGCGCTCGAAGCCTGGATGGATGCCGAGGGCATCGGAAGCGGCCCGATCGGCGCCGTCAGCCGCTTGGGCGGCGGCGGCCGCAACATCAACGCCCGCTTCCGGCGCGCGGGCCGGGATCTCGTGCTTCGCATGCCCGGCCAATTCGACTGGGCGCGCAATATCCGGATTCGCCGCGAGATGCGGCTCCTGAAGGCGATCGCCGGGAGCGCCGTTCCCCAGCCCCGGCTGGTCGCGGCCTGCGAAGATCTGCGCGTGCTCGGCGTGCCTTTCTATCTGATGGAGCCGGTCGACGGCTTCGATCCGCTCGCCGGCTTGCCCCATCTCCATGCGCGTTCCGCGGCGGTGCGGCATCGCATGGGACTGGCGTTGGTCGAGCCGATCGCCGCCCTGGGATCGCTCGATTATGTCGCGCTCGGCCTGTCGAATTTCGGTTTTCGCGACGATTTCGACGCCTGGCAGCTTCGCAAATGGCAGGGCCAGCTGCGCGACTACGATCGGTTCGAGGGCTGGGGCGGTCCCGGCTTGCTCGGCGACGTCGCGGGACTCGACAGCTGGCTGGACGCGAATCTGCCCGCTCATTTCGAGCCGGGGATCATCCACGGCGACTATCATATCGCCAATGTGATGTACCGTCCGGACAGCGGCGAGATCGCCGCGGTGGTCGATTGGGAAATGGCGATGATCGGCAATCCCCTGTTCGATCTCGGCTGGCTGGTCGCCACCTGGCCCGCCGACGATGGCGTGGTTCGCATCCTTGCCGAGGTCCAGCCCGGGCAGTCGCCCGTGCTGGCCATCCAGCCGTGGGCCGGCTTTCCCCAGCCGCAGGAACTGGTCGACCATTATGCCCGTCACAGCGCGCGCAATCTCGATTCGATCCTCTGGTACGTGACCTTCGCCTGCTACAAGCTGGGCGTCATATTGGAGGAAGCGCACGCGCGTGCCTGCGCGGGTCGGATATCGTCGGCGGTCGGCAAACGCCTGCACGAACGTGCGCGGTTTTTCTTTGCCCGGGCCGCGCGATGGATCGATCGGGGGTTGGGGGCGAGCAGCGGCTCCTGATCGCTCAAGCCGCGGGTGGCGGCACTTCCCAGGGCTCGTTGGCGGCTTCGCTCAACATCCGGCGCACGAGCGCCTGATCGACCGCGCGCATGCCGTTCCAGCCAATCGGCTTGGGAAAGGCGAGCACCACCGATTGGTCCCTGTTCCTGAGCATGACCGACACGAACCGGCTGTCGCGCCGGTCGATCTGACTCCAGGCCCATCCGAGAACGGCCTTCTTCATTGCAAATTCCCCAAATTCGAATGCCGGACCAGTCTCGCCCAAAAGCTCGAGAGGAAAACCGCCGGTGCGGGCGCCGGATCGCCGATGCGGCGCCCGCTCCAGCTGCTGCTCTCCACCAGAACGCGAGGCTGAACTTATTGAAATCGCTTTAGCAAATGTAACCGGTCGATGGGTGAATCGCTTTGGTTAACAGACGTCTTGAGTCCCGAAGTCCGGCCGGAATTTGCCGATTGTGCCGAATTCGGACGGACCTGCGCTCGAAGGTTATGCGGTCTCGCCCTTCGTCTCGGCCGCAGCATCGGCCGACGCGTCCTTGAAATAAGGTTCCACCGGCCCCTGCAGCTTGATGGTCATGGGATTGCCGTACCGGTCGAGGCTCTTGCCGGCGGCGACCCGAATCCAGCCTTCGCTGACGCAATATTCCTCGACGTTGGTTTTTTCCTGCCCCTTGAAGCGAATGCCGACGCCGCGGCCGAGCAGATCGGCATCGAAATAAGGGCTGCGGGGATTGAGCGACAGACGGTCGGGCAGGGCTTCGGACATGGGGATCAACTCTTTCTGAGCCCATTCTAACGCCTCGGCGCGCCCCGTCCAGCACTCGGCTGCCGCTTGAGTGCGCCCGTGTCGTTTCCCATCTGAGCATCGGGAGACATTCTATGATCGAAATACGACCGTTCGCCGGCCTTGGCCATGCCCGCCATGGCTGGCTCGACACCAGCCATCATTTTTCCTTCGCCGATTATCACGACCCGCAGCGCATGGGCTGGGGCGCGATCCGGGTCTGGAACGACGACGAGATCGCGCCGCAATCGGGATTTCCGCCGCATCCGCATTCGGACATGGAGATCGTCACCTATGTGCGCAGCGGCGCCATCACGCACAAGGATTCGGAAGGCAATCAGGGGCGCACCGCCGCCGGCGATGTGCAGGTGATGAGCGCCGGCACCGGCATCCGCCACGCCGAATATAATCTCGAGGGCGAGACGACGAGCCTGTTCCAGATCTGGGTGCTGACCGACCGGCCCGGCGCCGTGCCGAGCTGGGGCGCCAAGCCATTTCCGCGCGGCGCGCGCGCGGGCCGCTTCGTCACCCTCGCCAGTGGCTTTGCGGACGATGGCGAGGCGCTGAAGATCAACGCCGCCGCGCGGGTGATGGGCGCCACGCTCGGCGCGGGGGAGAGCGCCGAGCTCCGCCTCGATCGGTCGCGCCACGTCTATCTGGTCGCCGCCAAGGGCGCGATCGAGGTGAATGGGATACGCGCCGAACCGCGCGACGGCGTCGCCGTCACCGGCGAGGACAAGGTCGCGATCAAGGCGATCGACGAGGCCGAGATCGTATTGGTCGACGCGCGCTAGAATGAGAATGAATCACTCAGTCCGCGTTGGGACCAGATTTAGCGCGCGTTGCGCATCGCCCACATCAGCAGCAGACCGAACCGCGGCCACAAGGTTGCGGCGCGTATCTTCCGCTCGGCGATCGCCGTCAGTGCCATGCGTGTCATCGCCTGGTACTCCTCTCGATGGGCGACGGTAACATCAATATGTTGACTGCTGATGAAGCTTTTGTTGCAATTGCGGGACAGCGATTAGCGTCGAGCCGAACCGTCGTTGCGTCGATTCGAACCCGGGGTCCCTGAAGCGGGATGCGATTGGTTGAATCGCATCCTGCTCTACAGCACCGCGGTCTTGTAATGATGCCACGCGAAGATCGCCGCGGCGCCGCGGTGCGGGCGCCAGGCTTCGGCGAGCGCGCGCACCAGTTTCTCCTTCGGCCGCTCCTCCAGGCCGAGAATGCGCCCGATCTCGATCTGCACCGCCAGATCGCCGGCCGGCCAGACGTCGGGCCGTCCTTCGGCGAACAGCAAATAGATTTCCGCCGACCAGCGTCCGATTCCCTTGACCTGGACGAGACGCGCTATGGCCTGCTCGTCGTCCTCCGGCAGATCGTGCAGGTCGAGCGCGCCCGAAGCCACGAGCGCGGCGAGGCTGCGCGCATAGCCGATCTTCTGGCGCGAGAGGCCGGCCGCCCGCAGCGCCTCGTCGCTCGTCGCGAGCAGTTTCGCAGGATCGGCAATGTCGCCGATCGTCGCCTCGAGCCTGGCCAAGATCGCGCGCGCGGCATGGATGCTCACCTGTTGGCCGACGATGGTCCGCAGCAGGGTCGCATAGCCGCGTTCGCCGACGCGCGGCTCGGGATAGCCGATCCTCGCCAGCGCCTGCGCGAACCTGGTTTCGCGTCGTGCCAGCTCGTCGATCGATCGGTTCAGTTCCGCCTGGCTGATCCCCAAGACGCTCTCCTTCGTTCAATGCTCCGTCGTCGCGGCCGCATAGAGTGCGATCGCCGCCGCATTGGAGACATTGAGGCTCTCCATCCGCGCGCTGATCGGCAGCCGCGCCAGCGCATCGCAATGATGCGCGACATTCTGGCGCAGGCCTTCGCCTTCGGCGCCCAGCACGAGCGCGATCCGCTCCGGCCCAAGCGCCTCGGCGAGGGTCGTCTCGGCGTCGCCGGCAAGGCCGATGCGCCAGAAGCCGGCTTGCGCGATCTCCTCGAGCGCGCGCGCCAGGTTGACCACGCGCACCCATGGCACGCTTTCGAGCGCGCCGCTGGCCGCCTTGGCGAGCGCGCCCGATTCGGGCGGGGCGTGGCGATCCTGGGTGACGATGGCGAGCGCATCGAAGGCGGCGGCGGAGCGGAAGATGGCGCCGACATTGTGCGGATCGGTGACCTGGTCGAGCACGAGCAGGGGGCGGCGCTCCCCCGCGTCGGCGATCACGTCGCCGAGCCAGATCTCCGGCAACGGCTCGACCTCGATGACGACCCCCTGGTGCGGCGCCTCGCGCGGCACGAGCCGGCCGAGGTCGGCGGCTTCGGCAAGGCTCAGCGGCGCGCCGGCCGCCAGGTCGAGGGCGCCGGCCGCCTCGCGCGTCGCCCAGATGCGCGTCACCGTACGATCCGGATTGGCGAGCGCCGCCGCGACCGCATGCCGTCCCCAGAAGCGCGGGCGGTTGGCGGGGTTCGTGGCCTGACGGGCTTTGCGGCGCATGCCCCCTGATGGCGGCGCGTTCAGTGGCTGGCAAGGCGCAGCGCGATAGGCCAGCATTGGAATCGCCTCATCGTCGGGGAAACGCATTGGCGACGCGTGCGCTGAGCCGGGTTCGGCAGGACCGCCTTTTTTATACCGCCATGGGCAGCGTCGTGGCGGTGATGGTCTTTGCCGGCTTCGCGCGCACTTATTATCTGGCGCGCTGGTTCGCGCCGCCGCCGCGCGTGCCGCCGATGACGCCGCTGCTGCACATCCATGCCTTCGTCTTCACGCTTTGGATATTGCTCGGCGTGGTGCAGCCCGCGCTCGTCGCCAACGGCAGGCCGGACCTGCATCGCCGCCTGGGCTGGCTGGGGGTGGCCACGGCGATTCCCGTCTGGGTGCTGGGCAACATCGTCTCCGCCCAGTCGATGAGGATCGGCTATCGCGCGCTCGGCGATCCCTACGCCTTCTACACGATCACCTTCTTTTCGATGCAGGCCTTCGGGCTGATCGTGCTGCTGGCGATCCTCAAGCGCAAGGACGCGCAGGCGCACAAGAGGCTGATGCTCCTGTCGAGCGCCGCGATCCTCGAGGCGGCGTTCGGCCGCCTACCGCTGCACATCATCGAGCTGACCGCGCCGCTCTCTTTCTATGTCGGATCGGAACTGATCATCCTGGCCGGCATCGTCTACGACCGCGCGACACGCGGGCGCGTGCATCCGGTCTGGATCTGGGGCGGCGGCGCACTGGTGGCCAGCCAGCTGCTGCGCGTCGCGATCATGCAGACCCCGGCCTGGCTCGCCTTCGCCCATGCCGTCTCGGCGCTCGCCGGGCCGAATTGACAGCGCCACCCCCATTCGCCATTGAGCCGCCTTCCTGCATCAGGCGCCTCGACGGACAGGTGGCCGAGTGGTTAAAGGCAGCAGACTGTAAATCTGCCCGGGTTTCCCGTACGCTGGTTCGAATCCAGCCCTGTCCACCATA
>DATFHP010000088.1:0-3758 GCA_035248285.1 Allosphingosinicella sp.
GAAGGTCTCGACAAGATCGCGTTCCAAACCCGCGTGCTGGCGATGAACGCCGCTGTCGAGGCTGGCCGCGCCGGTGACGCGGGACGCGGCTTCGCTGTCGTGGCCGACCTGGTTTCGGCGCTCGCCATGCGATCCGAGGAAGAAGCGAAGCGCGCACGCGAGCAGCTTACCGCCACCCAGACGGATATCGGCACCGCCGTCGAAGCCGTGCAGAAAGTGGACGGCGCCCTTCAGGGCATTTCGTCGGATGTCGCGGAGGTCCACAAGCTTTTGGGCGGTATCGCCGCGGACAACCAGGCCCAGTCGTCGACCATCACCGAAATCAGCGCCGCGATCGGCACGATGGATCAGGCGATCCAGCAGAATGCGGCCATGGTTGAAGAAACATCCGCCGCAGCCCGCAACCTGAGCAGCGAGGTAGCCACTCTCTCGGAGCGTGCTTCCCTGTTCCAGTTCCGCCAGTCGCCGGCCCGCAAGATGGCGGCCCCCGTGCCCAAGGGCTTCGTCCCGGTTGGTGCGCCGCCGCTCAAACCCATGAGCGAACGCACCACTACCGAAGACTGGACCGACTTCTAGGGAGACCTGTGCGCGGGTGGGCGTAGACAGGGGCGTTGATAGCTGATTCTATGGGCTTTCCAGGAAGGAGAGCAGCGGATGGCGCGTCGTTCGATTGGTCAGGAACGGTTTGGTTTTGCTGGACGCGGAGGAGCGGCGTCATCGCTCGACGCGCTTGCCTCGCTGATTGATTGGAACCCGATCGCGGTGCTCCTTGGTCCGCTCTACCCGGCCGCCAAGGGCGAACCTGCCTGGCCGCCGCTGGCGATGTTCAAGGCGCTGCTGCTGTCGATCTGGTACGATCTGTCCGATGTAAAGCTGGCCGAGGCGCTCGACGATCGAGCCTCCTTTCGCCGGTTCTGCGGGTTTTCCGCGAATGAAGCGACGCCTGAACGTACCGCGTTCGTCAGATTTCGCAGGCTGCTGGTTGCCCATAAGCTTGACCGAACGCTGTTTGAAGCCGTGACCGTGCAGCTCAAATTAAAGGCGGTAACGGTCAAGACCGGGACACTGGTCGATGCCACCATCATCGCTTCCGCAACTGAGGATGATGATGAGGCACGCTGGGTAAAGCATAAGGGAAAGCGGGCTGTTCACGGCTTCAAGGCCCATGTCGGCGCCGATGCTGATACGGCGCTGGTCGAGGAAGTGTCGATCACATCGGCGAATATCAATGATGGGAAGGCAGGTCCCGACGCGCTGCCCGAGAATCCTGGCGAGGTGTTTGCCGACAGCGCGTACCGCGGCAATCACTTTCGCGATGCCGTGCGCGCAAAGGGCGGCATTCCCCGGATCGTCGCCACCGGGATGTGGGGCCGCGATGAAGCCGAAACGCTGCGCAAGCTTCAGGAATGGAATCAACCGATCCATCGCGTGCGCGGTCGAATCGAGAAGATCTTCGGAACATGGAAGCGATGTTACGGCCTGCGCCGAATGCGATGGCGAGGTCTCGCCAAAGCCGCCGTCCAAGTCCACCTCACCGCCATCGCCTACAACCTCAAGCGCACGATGAATATTCTCTCCGTGCCAGCGTGATATGCCTCCGCCTGCAAAGCATAGGCCGGATCGAACACTCGTCGAATATCCATGCGATTTCAGAATGCTACGCCCACCCGCGCACAGGTCTCTTTAGAGCGGTTTCCACTCATTCCGGTTCATATCCGCACGATTTGAAGTAATTGGCGCATTCGTCGGGCTGGAAGATATCGACGAGCTTTCCGATCAGGCCCCAAAGCCCGCTGACGGTACGCTCGGCTGCTTTGCGCAGCATTGCCTTCAGCCGGGAGAACGCCTTCTCGATTGGGTTGAAGTCCGGGCTGTAGGGTGGAAGGAAGCGCAGGGTTGCACCTGCGGCCTCGATGAGCACTTGGACCGACGCGCGCTTGTGGCTCGACAGGTTGTCCATGATGACGATGTCGCCCGGTCGCAGTTCCGGCACGAGCATTTGAGCTACGTAGGCTTCGAACCAGTCGCCGTTGATCGGGCCGTCGAGCACCATCGGCGCAATCATGCCGGTCATGCGCAGGCCGGCCACCAGCGTGGTCGTCTTGCGATGGCCGTGCGGGAAGCCCATCCGCAGACGCTCGCCTTTGGCGCAGCGGCCATGGCTGCGGGTCATGTTGGTCGCCGTCCAGGTCTCGTCGATGAAGACCAGGCGTTCTGGTTCCAGATCGAGCTGACCGTCGAACCAGTGGCGACGCTGCTTCAGGACGTCGGGACGGTCTTGCTCGATCGCGTGCCCGGTCTTTTTTTCCGCGTGATGCCGTGGCGCACGAAAAAGCGATGCAGCGTGCCGATCCCGACCGGGGCGCCCCGCTCGATCAACCGAACCTGAACTTCGACAAGGGTCATGTCGCTCTGTTCGGCCAGCAGTTCACGGATGAAGCCGCCATGCGCCTCGATCCTGCCCGAATGCCGGTCGCCGCCACGTGGCTTGGCGACAGCCTCACCATGTTCCAGCGCGCGTTGTCGCCAGCGGATCGCGCTCGATGCGCTGACACCAAACCGGTCAGCCGCAGCCCGACAACTCAAACCCCCATCAATCGCAGCAATGACCCTGTCCCGCAGGTCCTGTGAAAGCGTTCGTGCCATCCATGCTGGCCTCCTGCCACCAGCAAACAGCATGAATCACATCAGCGCAGCAAAGGGAACCCCTGCCGATTCAGTTCGTGTGGAAACCGCTCTAGTTGGCCAGAAGGCGACGTGAACGGAGATTTCGTCCCAACCTGCGTCCCAGAGCGAAGCGACTGCCGGAATGCCCTCAATCTCGAAGCGGAACACGTGCGCCGACTGCTGTGCATGGGGCTCACGGCGAGCACCCGGCCAGCGGTTATCGCCGGGACGCAGGGAGAAGAGGCGGCGCGAGAGCGCAGCGTTGATCCCAGCGACCATGGCATTGCGCCACGCGCGACGACGGTCAGACTTTGAGTAATCGACGGAATGGAACTTGGCAGAAACGGTCTTCAGCACATCGGCGCTGGGTTCAAAAGCGAGCCGATCGAATAGCATGTGCCGATCGCCCGGAGGCGTTGCGATTCCTGTCAGCTCCTCGCGGCGCGAGAAGAACGCAACTTCGTCGAGGAGCACAAAGTCGGGGTCCCACGCTTCACTCCTCACGGACGGCCGCGAGGAGTGAAGCGTGGGTGCGAAAACCGAACGCGGCAGCCAATGCCTCACTGAGATGAGAGGACTTTTCATTGGGGAATCGTGCGACGAGCGCACGTTTGACGGTGCGAAGACCGGAGTCAGTCAGGGAGATGGAGGTCAAGGGATCGATCCTTCGTATCTGGGCCGATGTCCGCCGATTACACACCGACCGAATACGAATGGTCGATCATAGGAGATGTTGTCAGCTTTGACCCGGCGGCAGGTCAGGCGAGACGGCCTACGACGAATTTAGGAAGCTGGACGCCACTCTTCAATAGTTTGAGAAAACTTCGATTATCTCATCGATCAAGTCATCTTTATCGAGGCGCTCGGCGAGTCGGCCGTTGGTATAAGTCCAGTCCACCGTGTCACCGTTGGAAAGATAAAGGAGATGCGGGGCGGCAAAACCGCCCCGCATCGCCACGTTATTCGGCCGCGATCATGGCCGTCGGCTCGTCGTCTTCAGCTAGGTCTTCATCCTCACTGTCATCGGCGAGGAATGCAGGCAGCTCTTCGTCACCCTCCGGAACGGCGGGCTGCGCATCGGCGGGAGCAGC
>DATFHP010000089.1:0-31004 GCA_035248285.1 Allosphingosinicella sp.
CCAAGTCCGCCCAATATCAGAACAGCGTCTATGTGCTGCCCAAGCATCTCGACGAAAAAGTCGCGGCGCTGCATCTCGACAAATTGGGCGTCAAACTCACCACCCTCACCGATAAACAGGCCGCCTATATCGGCGTCAGCCAACAAGGCCCCTTCAAACCCGAACATTATCGGTACTGAGCCATGAGCCTATTATCCGCATTCCGCTCGCGAACATCGCGGGCCCACGACCACGGCGACCTGGACCGGCTGAGGACCGCCATCGCGGCGTTCGCCGGCACGGCCTCGTTCGAGATCGCGGCCAAGGACGCCGAAGGGCTGAATCAGGCACGGCCCTATATTCCGTCCGGCTCGACGATCTCGGTCACCTGGATGCCAAACGACACCCATGATCACCGCGTCGCGGCTGCGAAAGCGTTGTGCGAAGCGGGATACGAACCGGTTCCCCACATCGCCGCACGCCGCATCCTGGGGGTCGACGACTTCGACGAGCTGGTCGGGCGGCTGACCTCCGAAGCGGGCGTATCCCAGCTCTTCATCATCGCCGGCGATGTTCCGGACGCGATCGGCCCCTTTTCCTCCTCGCTCGAATTGCTGGCGCGATGCCGGCCGGAACGGCTCGGCATCAAGCGGATAGGGGTCGGCGGCCATCCCGAAGGCCATCCGATCGTCTCCGATGCCGTGCTCCGTGCCGAGCTCGACACCAAGCTCGCTTTCATTTCGGACATCGGCGCCGAGCCGTTCGTGATCACCCAATTCGCCTTCAGCGCCGAACCCATAGTCGATTGGCTCCGGGCGTTTCGCGAGCGCGGCAACGAGGCATTGGTGCGCATCGGGTTGGCCGGGCCGGCAGGTGTGCGGACCTTGTTGCGCTTCGCGCGTCACTGCGGGGTAGGGGCATCCACCCGTGTCCTGATGGCGCGGGGAACATCGATCGCGCAG
This sequence comes from Allosphingosinicella sp., assembly GCA_035248285.1. GTDB lineage: Bacteria > Pseudomonadota > Alphaproteobacteria > Sphingomonadales > Sphingomonadaceae > Allosphingosinicella. Next base: position 942 of record DATFHP010000089.1, read on the forward strand.
CTGATCAACGAGGCCGGGCCGGACGCCGTGATCGAAGGGCTGATGACATCCGCCGCGGCCGAGGATCTGGGCGCGGTCGCGCTTCACCTCTTTCCTTTCGGCGGCCTGGAACGTACCGCGCGATGGATCGGACCCGTTTCTCAGGGGCGCTTCATCATGCGCAAGTCCGAAGCTGGATTCCATCCCGAAGCTTGGGAAATCTCATGACCAATCGTTTCGTGCTGACCCTATCCTGCCCGGACCGCAAGGGCATCGTCGCCGCTGTCGCGGGCTTCCTGTTCGCGCAGGATTGCAACATCCTCGACAGCGCGCAATTCGACGATGCCGAACAGGGACGGTTTTTCATGCGCGTGACCTTCGTCGGCCCGGTGGACCAGACGGATTTGGAGCGCGCCTTCAGTCCCATCGCCGACCGGTTCGAAATGCGCGAGTGGCAGTTCTTCGACACGGCCCGCAAGGCGCGCGTGCTGCTGCTCGTGTCGCGATTTGGCCATTGCCTGAACGACTTGCTCTATCGGCTGCGGATCGGCGCGCTGCCGATCGAGGTCCCCGCCATCGTCTCCAATCACCCGGACATGGCGCCGCTGGCCGCCGCGGCGGGCCTCCCCTATATCGAAATACCCGTTCCCAAGGACGGCAAGGCGGCCGCGGAGGCCGCGCTCAAGGAGGTCATCGCGCGCGAACGGATCGATCTCGTCGTGCTTGCCCGCTACATGCAGGTGCTGTCGGACGATATGTGCCGTCATCTTCAAGGGCGCGCGATCAATATTCACCACAGCTTCCTTCCCAGCTTCAAGGGCGCCAAGCCTTATCACCAGGCCTATCATCGCGGCGTGAAGCTGATCGGTGCCACGGCCCATTATGTCACCGCCGATCTCGATGAGGGCCCTATCATCGAGCAGGAGGTCATCCGGGTCGATCATTCCAAGAGCGCCGAGGATTTCGTGGCCGCCGGCCGCGATGTCGAGGCGGTCGTGCTGGCGCGGGCGGTCCAATGGCATGCCGAGCACCGCATTCTCATCAACGGCGCCAAGACCGTCGTTTTCAACTGATCTCCAAGAATGGTTCTATGGGCCGCGTCCCACTCGTGTAGGAGGGTCCAACGCATGGGATGCCTGCTCCAGGGCAGGCGCGGCCGTCTCAGTGTTTGTCCGGCCCGGCCTCCGGTCCGTCTCTCGACGACGACGATCGGGCGCGCCGAACGGCCGGATCGGACAGCGCATCGAGATCCGCCACCGTGTCGACGTCCGCCACGCTGCCTGTGTCCGTGGTCGGAACCCGCATCACGCCCGGCAGCGCTTCGAGGAGCCGCCTGGCGCCTTGGTCGCCTTCGAGCAGCCGCAATCGCGGAAAGACCGCGGCGCCGATCGCAACCGGATGGGCCGGACGATCCTCGCAGACGGCGATTGCGGCCGGAGCGCCGGACAGGACGCCTTCGAGCAGCCTCGCCGCAAGGTCCGCCGAGACCATCGGCATATCGCCGAGAAACACGATCACCGCCCGCGTGTCCCGCGGCAAGCTGTCGATCCCCGCCCGCAGCGACGCGGAAATCCCCTCCGCCCAATCCGGGCACAGAACGAAGCTGAGCCGCGGATCGCCTGATCCGGCGAGGCATTGGCGAACCTCGGAGGCATCGGCGCCGACCACGACATGCACCGCCTCGACCGGTGTCGCGAGCGCCGCCGCCACCGCTGCCGCGATCAGCGGCCGCCCATTCCAGTCGGCGCAAAGCTTGCCGCCGCCGAACCGCGAGCCGGCGCCGGCGGCCAGGACGACCGCGCGGGTCCCTGCGATAGGATCGGGGTGTGGCACGGGAGGAGACGACCAGCCGACGCTAGAAAATCTTGCCGACGTCGAAGGTGAAGACCAGGGCGAGGCCGCCGGAGAATTGGTCGCGCGAGCCGAGCTGGCGCACCAGCGGCGATTTGGCCGGATCGGAGATCAGGCGGTCGTAGCGCGCGTAGCTGGTGATCCCCCAATGATAGTTGAACTGGTAGAGAAAGCCGGCGTTGACGCCGATCGCCTGCGCGCCGCCGTCGGGCGCATAAGCCGGAAGGCCCGAGGCGAGCGCTTCGGCCGGCGTGATTCCGAAATAGGCCCGCTGGTATTTCTTGTCGCTGAAGCGCGCGCGCGGGCCGATCGAGAAGATGTAATTGTCCTTGTCGCGCACGATGAAATCGGCACCCACATTGCCGACCAGCCCCTTGTGGCCGCCAAGGCCCTTGCGCAGCTCGCCCCGGATGCGGACCGCCGGAGCGAGGTAGAATTGCATGAAGCCGCCGGCCTCGAGGGTCGCCTTGACCTTCTCGAACGGTGCGCCGACGTCCTTGGCCTTGCGGCTCGGCGCGAAATTGACCGCCGGACCGACTTCGAACCCGCCGGCATGGATGAGCGAGAAGCCCGGGCTGTCGCCCGGCGCGCCGAACTTGATCGGATCGCCGGTCCGCCGAATCCCGAGAGCGGGATAGGGGCTGATCCTGAAATCGTCGGAGCCTGGATATTGGGGCGTCACCTGCGGTCCGACGCCGACGCGTATCGTATAGCCCCGTTCGTCGTCCTTCGCCTGCGCCGGAACGGCATGGACGAGCGCGGCAAGCGTGGCCGCCGCAAGCGGTCCGCGAGCAAAGGAAGATCTTGCGGGAATCAAGGAACGTCCCCCTTTTTGAAATCATGTCCGGGCCCGGCCTTCCCGGGAGCGGTCCATGCCATCGGCATAACTGTGTAAGTGCCGCGTATCAAACCGAAATGCCGCGATGCGGCTTATGTTCCATGGGCACGTGTGCAACGGGCGTGGGTCAGCATGGATCTCTGCACGGCTTCGCGATTGCGGCCGGCAAACCGGGCGCCACGGGTACGGCGGTATGCTTGACGCTGTCATGGAAAGCCGCCAAGGCACGAAGCCCAGGCGGGTATAGCTCAATGGTAGAGCACTAGCCTTCCAAGCTTGTGATGCGGGTTCGATCCCCGCTACCCGCTCCAGCCTCATTTTCAACAAGTTAGCGGCTAAATTCGGAGAGAGCCAATACCAATCTGGCTTTCTGGCTCATCATCGCGCCCGGTGTCTACGTCAGCCGTCTATGTCGACTGTCTTGTGAATACGAAAGCGGGTGGTCACTTGGAATGAGCGGCGCAAAAAAGGGCGGGCACAAAGGCCCGCCCTGTCGCGCTTCAGTGGCTTGCACAGTCACACTCCCATTTTGAGATCCAGCTTGATTGTCTCGGCCGGCATCCCGGTCAGGTTGGCAATCTTCTTGCGAGCAAATGCCAGCACCTCGGCGACTGTGCCGAGCCTACGGCCCTCGACGACTGCTTCAGGTGCAGAAACTTCTTCCTCGACGAGCGGGGCCTCGTCGGCCATCTTTCGTATTTCGGGGTCGAGCTCGGCCTCCAGTTCGTCAATTGTGAACCGTGCGATCCGGGGATAATCGATTGCGAGGCTGTGACCGACCTGGCTCGGAACCTGATCGTCGCCTTTGTCCAAGGTAATCCACATACCCCAGTTGTCTTTGACGATATGTCTCGCAGCGATCCGGGCAGCATATGATGCATCGAACCGTTTCCGCACCTCGTTGCCGGGGAATAGATACACGTCTACGTTCTGCGGATTGAAGCGGTCGTCGACGGCGGAGACCAAGACAAGGTCAGCGGCGCTGAGGGTCTTCCACTTCTTGCCGCCCTCAAGGGGCGGAAACGCGATGGCGCGATCGCGAGTGGTGCGAACGCTCGCCAGCCGCGTCTTGCCGTCCCTGGTCATCTCGTAGGTGTTCGAGAGGTCCCGGCGTGGAGGCCCGAGCCGGAATCGAACCGGCGTGCAAGGATTTGCAGTCCTCTGCGTAACCACTCCGCCATCGGGCCGCCGCCCAGCGACATGGTCGGAGCGTGGCGCGCTGTCAACAGCTTGGGCGGGAAGTGGCCGGCGCGCGGATTGGCGCTTGGCCTCGCCGGAGTGAGCCGATACAAGCGCCTTGAGACATCCGCTGTATTGTACCAATAATACAGCTGTGCGGATAGGCATTCCGACATGACCGAGCAGAATTTCGAGCAGATGCGGCGCGCGATGGTGGCGAGCCAGCTGCGCACGACCGGAGTCGACGATCCGCGCGTGCTCGCCGCGATGGGCGCGGTGCCGCGCGAGCGATTCGTGCCGCCCGATCGCGCCGCTATCGCTTATGCCGACGCCGTGCTGCCGCTCGCCGCCGGGCGCGCGCTCAATTCGCCGATGGCGCTGGGCAAGCTGCTGACCGAGGCGGCACCGCGGCCGCAGGATCGGGCGTTGGTCGTCGGGGCGGCGACCGGTTACGCCGCTGCGGTGCTTGCCCGGCTGGTCGCGTCGGTCGTTGCGGTCGAGGAGGAGCCCGCGCTCGCCGCCATGGCCAAAGGGCTGCTCGCGGCGGACAAGGTCAAGCTCGTCGCCGGCCCGCTCGCCAAGGGCCACAAAAGCGGCGCGCCCTATGATCTCATCCTGATCGACGGCGCGGTCGAGCAGATTCCCCAGGCGCTGATCGATCAGCTCGCCGACGGCGGGCGCCTTGCCGCCGGGCTGATCGAGCGCGGCGTGCAGCGGCTTGCGCTGGGCCGGCGCGCCGGCGACGGATTCGGCATGATCGCCTTCGCCGACGCCGCCTCGGCACCGCTTCCCGGCTTTGCCAGGCCGCCTGGCTTCAGCTTCTGAAGGGGGCATGGATTGAGACGGCTTAGCAAGCTGCGGGCGGGCCTTTGGACGGCGGCGGGGGCGGGCGCCCTGCTGCTCGCGGCGGCGGCGCCTGCCGATACGCTGCGCGAGGCGTTGGTCCAGACCTACAACGCCAACCCGACCTTGACCGCGCAGCGTGCGCAGCTGCGCGCGACCGACGAGGGCGTGAGCATCGCGCGCTCGCAGGGACGGCTGCAGCTGAGCGGAAACCTGGGCGTCAACCAGGACCTGACCCGCACCGGCGGCGGCAACGGCCGCAATTTCAGTGCCGGGGTCGATGTCGCCTACCCCTTGTTCCAGGGCGGCCGGGTGCGCAATTCGGTCAACGCCGCCAAGGCGCGGGTGGAGGCCGGACGCGCCGACCTGCGCGCGACCGAAGGCGATGTGTTCACCGAGGCGGTCGGCGCCTATATGGACGTGATCCGCGACCGATCGATCGTCGCGCTCAACGAAAACCAGGTGAAGGTGCTGGAGACCAATCTGCAGGCCAGCCGCGACCGCTTCGAGGTCGGCGACCTGACCCGCACCGACGTCGCCCAATCCGAGGCGCGTCTCTCGCTGGCCCGCAGCAACCTCGCCACCGCGCGTGGCCAGCAGACCGCGAGCGAGGAGAATTACCGCCGGGTCATCGGCAAATTGCCCGGTGACCTTGCGCCGCCACCCCCATTGCCGCCGTTGCCGGGCACACCCGACCAGGCAGTCAGCGCGGGCCTGGCGAACAATCCCGACCTGATCTCCATCAACGAGCAGATCCGCGCGGCCGGGCTCGACGTCGCGGTGGCGCGCGCCGGCCGGCTGCCGACGCTCTCCGCGATCGGCAACGGCAGCTATGTCGACTATCTGGGCACGGCGGACAAACAGTTCGGCGTGCCCGGCGTCGCCAATACGCAGACCAGCACCGGCATCGGCGTGCAGGCACGGGTGCCGCTCTACCAGGGCGGGCTGGTGGGAGGGCGCGTGCGGCAGTCGCAGGCGGTGCAGAGCCAGTTCATGGAACGGGGCATCGCGGTCGAGCGCGCCGTCGTCGCGAACACGCGGTCGGCCTTCTCGCGCTATCAGGCGGCCGAGCAGGCGATCGTGTCGAACCAGACCGCGGTCGAAGCCAATACGCTGGCGCTCGAAGGGACCCGCGCCGAACAGAGCGTCGGTACCCGCAACGTGCTCGACGTGCTCAATGCCGAGCAGGAACTGCTCAACAGCCAGGTGGCGCTGGTGAGCGCGCGCCGCGACGCCTATGTCGCCGGTTTCGCGCTATTGAATGCGATGGGGCAGGCCGAGGCCAAGGACCTCAATCTTGACGGCGGGACGCTCTACGACCCCACCGCCAATTACAAGCGCGTCTCGCATCGCATCTCGGATTGGGACGAGGATGCCAAGCCGGCTCCGGTCGCGACCCGCACCGTCGGTCCGCCCGACACCAGCCGGCCGCGCGATGCAAACACCCCCGTGACAGGCTCGGCCGAATAAGCGATAAGGTACTCATCATGGGGGATATTAATCAGGAACCGTCGATGGAAGAGATCCTCGCTTCCATCAAGCGCGTGATAGCGGAGGACCCGCCGACCCCGCAGGGTGCACCGCATCCGCCGCGCCACCGCGCGATCGACGGCGATGCCGACGATCTCGAAGCCGAAAGTGACGAGGACGTCCTCGAGCTGGACGATCCGATGCGCGACGAAAGCGGCCTGCTGTCCGAGGATGTCGCCGCCGCCAGCCGTCAGTCGCTCGCCGCGCTCGCCGCGATGAGCCATTCCCCCGATCCGGTGATGACGCCGGGTGGCGACGGCGCGCTCGAGAGCGTCGTCAGGGACATGCTCCGGCCGATGCTCAAACATTGGCTTGACCAGCGCCTTCCCGACATCGTCGAGGACATGGTCTCCCGCGAAATCGCCCGCATCACCGGAAAGCGGCTGTAGTTTCCCTCACCCTCCCAAAGCTATAACTCTTTGTTGCCGCATCGCTATTTGCGAAAATTGATCAGGTGCTCAGTGCCCCGCACTGAGCAGCCATGTTCCGGGGGAACATGGCGACCTGTCAATGGTACCCACTTTTTCGCGCGATGCTCTAATGCTTTGGGCCCCCCAATGCTGCCGCTCTTGGTTCGTCCAGGGGACGAACTGCGGCAGCACTCCCGCAAGTGGGCGACGGAATTTACGCCGTTACCCCTTGGCCCCCCGGCGCCGCTTCGTCTAAGCGGCTGGGGCGATGGCCGACCTCCCCAAGACTTTCGACCCCCACGAGATCGAGGCGCGATGGTATGCGCATTGGGAAGGCGAGGGGGCGTTCCGGCCCGAGCGGCCGGGGGCCGAGCCTTTCACGATCGTCATTCCTCCGCCCAACGTCACCGGCAGCCTGCACATCGGCCACGCGCTCGACAATACGCTGCAGGACATATTGATCCGCCACGCGCGTCTGCAAGGCAAGGACGCGCTGTGGGTGGTCGGGACCGACCATGCCGGCATCGCCACCCAGATGGTGGTCGAGCGCAACCTCGAGAGCCAGGGCCTCAGGCGCGCCGACATGCCGCGCGAAGCGTTCCTCGATCACATATGGGAATGGAAGGCGCAGTCGGGCGGCCAGATCACGCGGCAATTGCGCCGGCTCGGCGCCAGCTGCGATTGGCGCAACGAGCGCTTCACCATGGACGAGGGCTTTTCGGCCGCGGTCGTGAAGGTGTTCGTCGCGCTCTACCGCGAAGGGCTGCTCTACCGCGACAAAAGGCTGGTCAATTGGGATCCCAAATTCCAGACCGCCATCTCGGACCTCGAGGTCGAGACGCGCGAGGTGCAGGGCAAATTCTGGCATCTCACTTATCCGCTGGCCGACGGCGTGCGCTCGATCTCGGTGGCAACGACCCGGCCCGAGACGATGCTCGCCGACATGGCGGTGGCGGTGCATCCCGGCGACGACCGCTATAAGGATCTGATCGGAAGCAGCGTCCGCCTGCCGATCACTGGGCGGCTGGTGCCGCTGATCGCAGACGAGCATGCCGATCCCTCGCTGGGATCGGGTGCGGTCAAGGTCACGCCGGGGCACGATTTCAACGATTTCGAGGTCGGCCGCCGCGCCGGGATCAAGCCCACCGACATGCTCAACATGCTCGATGGCGAGGCGCGCGTCGTCCAGACCGCCGACGGCCTGGTGCCGCCCGATCTGGTGGGGCTCGACCGCTTCGCGGCGCGCGACCGGATCGTGGCCGCGCTCGCGGCCGAAGGGCTGCTCGAAAAGGTCGAGGAGCGCGTCATCCAGCTCCCCTACGGCGATCGCTCCGGGGTGGTGGTCGAGCCCTGGCTGACCGATCAATGGTATGTCGATGCGGCGACGCTGGCGAAGCCGGCGATTGCTGCTGTGCGCGAGGGGCGGACTCGTTTCGTGCCCGAGACCTGGGCCAAGACCTATTTCAACTGGATGGAGAATATCCAGCCTTGGTGCGTGTCGCGCCAGCTGTGGTGGGGGCATAGGATTCCGGTCTGGTACGGGCTGGGCGGCGAAGTCTTCGTCGCGGAGACCGAGCAGGAGGCGGAGGCGGCCGCGGGGGCGGGGGTCGCGCTGCGGCGCGACGAGGACGTGCTCGACACCTGGTTCTCATCGGCGCTGTGGCCGTTCGGGACGCTCGGCTGGCCTGAGGCGACGCCGGCGCTGGCGCGTCATTATCCGGGATCGGTGCTCGTCACAGGCTTCGACATCATCTTCTTCTGGGTGGCACGGATGATGATGCAGGGCGTCCATTTCATGGGCGAGGTGCCGTTCCGCACCGTCTATTGCCACGGCCTGGTGCGCGATCGCAGCGGCCAGAAGATGTCCAAGGCCAAGGGCAACACGGTCGATCCGCTGGGCCTGATCGACCGCTACGGCGCCGATGCCTTGCGCTTCACGCTGGCGGCGATGGAAAGCCAGGGCCGCGACATCAAGCTCGATGAGAAGAGGATCGAGGGTTATCGCAATTTCGCGACCAAATTGTGGAATGCGGCGCGCTTCTGCCAGGCCAACGGCATCGGCGCGAGCCGCGCGATCGAGCCGCCGGCGGCGAAGCTGACGGTCAATGCCTGGATCGTCGGCGAGACGGTGCGGACCGTGCAGGCGCTCGACCTCGCCATGGCCGACTATCGCTTCGACGAAAGCGCGAACCTCCTCTACCATTTCGTCTGGGACCGGTTCTGCGACTGGTATCTCGAACTCATCAAGCCTGTCCTGAGCCCTGTCGAAGGGCCTGTCCTGAGCCCCGTCGAAGGGGTCGACCAGATTGGGGAAGGCGCCGAGGAAACCCGCGTCGTCGCCGGCTGGGTGCTCGACCAGCTGTTGGTGATGCTCCATCCGTTCATGCCGTTCATCACCGAGGAATTGTGGCATGCGATGGGCGAACGGCCTTACGATCTCATCCTGGCCCACTGGCCGGCGCCGGACGCGCGCGTGCTCGATCCGCGGGCGGGGCCCGAGATCGACTGGCTGATCCGGCTCGTCAGCGGGATCAGGGCGGCGCGCTCCGAGCTCGGCGTTCCGCCCGGCGCCAGGCTTCGTCTGCACGCGCGGGATGCCTCCACGGAGACTTTGGCCCGGCTGAATATCCATGGCGCGGCGATCGGGCGGCTGGCGCGGATCGAGACGATCAGCCCGGATCCGGCGCCGGCCGGCGGCGCTGCCCAGCTGGTCGTCGACGAGGCGACCTTCATCCTCCCGCTCGCCGGCGTGATCGACATCGAGGCCGAGCGTGCGCGGCTCGCAAGGTCGCTGCAGGCGGCCGAGAAGGAGCGCGATGCGCTGGCGCAGCGGCTCGCCAACCCCAGCTTCGTCGCGCGCGCCAGGCCCGAAGCGGTCGCCAAGGCGCGCGAGGACCATGGCGACAAGAGCGCGGAGGCCGAACGGCTCAAGGCGGCGTTGTCGCGCATAGAATGAGGGCCACCTTCGGCCCGCGCCCGAGATGAGGACGTTGCGAATGAACGACCGCCAAGGTGCGCAGGAACCGACGGGCGCGCGGCCGCAGAACCGGCGCGATCTCACCGGTCGGCCGGTCGAAAGCACCTTGCTGCTGTTCGCGCTTCCGACGCTCGGCTCGAGTGTCCTCCAGTCTTTGAACGGCTCGATCAACGCCATCTGGGTCGGCCGCTTCCTTGGCGAGAAGGCGCTCACCGCCACCGCCAACGGCAACATATTGATGTTCCTGCTGCTGGCTTTCGTGTTCGGCTTCGGCATGGCCGCGACGATCCTGATCGGCCACGCGTTCGGGCGCGGCGATATCGCCCTGGCGCGCCGTACGCTCGGCACCGCGGTCGGTTCGTTCTTCGTTGCGATCGTGCTGGTGTCGGCGCTTGGCTGGATCTTCGCGCCCCAACTGCTGCATCTGCTCTCCGCCCCGCCCGACGCCTTCGCGCTCGGCCTCGCCTACACGCGGGTCGTCTTCCTCGCCCTGCCGCCGGCGATGATGATGGCGCTGCTGATGATGGCGATGCGCGGCGCCGGCGACGCCATGACCCCGCTCTGGTTCATGATGCTCGCGGTCGTCCTCGACGGCGGACTCAATCCGGTCTTCATCCTCGGCCTGGGTCCGGCGCCGCGGCTCGGAATTGCCGGATCGGGCGTCGCCACCGCCATCGCCAACACGGTCAGCCTGATCGCCATGATCGTCTACGTCTATGCGCGCGACCTGCCGCTCCGCCTCGATCGCGCCGAACTCGCCTATCTCAAGCCCGACTTCGCGCTGCTGAAACCGATATTCCGGATGGGCGTCGCCATGGGCCTGCAGATGATCGTCATCAGCTCGTCGGCGCTGGCGATGCTCGGGCTGGTCAATCGCCACGGCGTCCTCGTTACCGCCGCTTATTCGGTGACCCAGCAATTGTGGACCTATGTCCAGATGCCGGCAATGGCGCTCGGCGCCGCTGCGAGCGCGATGGTGGCGCAGAATATCGGCGCCGGAAACTGGACCCGGGTATCGCGGATCACGCGCTCGGCGGTGATGTTCAACCTCCTGCTGACGGGTTCGATCGTCGCGCTGATCGGGTTCGCCGACCACGCCGCCTTGGGGCTGTTCCTGGGCGCCGACAGTCCGGCCCTGCCGGTCGGCCAGCATATCAACCGCCTGGCGACCTGGGGATTCGTCTTCTTCGGCGTGACCTTGGTGCTGTTCGGCACCATCCGTGCCAACGGCGCCGTCGTCTGGCCGCTGATCATATTGTTCATCGCCATGTATCCGATACGCCTGGGCTTCGCGATAACGGCCGAGCGCTGGCTCGGAACCGACGCTTTGTGGCTGAGCTTCCCGGTCGGAAGCATCGCCGCGACGACGATGGCCATTGCCGTCTATTTTCACGGCGGCTGGAAGAGGCGCGGGCTTGGGCGTCCGCAAATGGGGGCAGAGGAACTGATCGAGCGCGAGCTGGCCGATTCCGAACCGGGCGGCAGCTTCCAGCCGCGCGGCTGAACGCCTTTCCTCCGGCCGCAAGCCAAGCTAGACGCGACCGGCATGAGCCTTGCCTCCTTCCCTTCGTTGCGCATGCGGCGCGCGCGTGCCGCGGCCTGGTCGCGCGCGCTGGTCGCCGAGCATAGGCTGGCGGCGTCGGATCTGATCTGGCCATTGTTCGTCGCCGAAGGCGCGGGCGTCGAGGAACCGATCGCATCGCTTCCCGGCGTGTCGCGCTGGTCGGTGGATTTGCTCGCCGATCGCGCCCGCGAGGCCGGTCGGCTCGGGATTCCCTGCATCGCTTTGTTTCCGAACACGCCGCAGGGGCTTCGCAGCGAGCATGGCAAGGAAGCGACCAATCCCGACAATCTGATGTGCCGCGCGATCAAGGCGGCGAAGGAGGCCGCGCCCGAGGTCGGGGTGCTGACCGACGTGGCGCTCGATCCCTATACCACCCACGGCCATGACGGCATCGTCGACGCGGCGGGCTATGTGCTCAACGACGAAACCAACGCCATATTGGTCGAGCAGGCGCTGGTGCAGGCCGCCGCGGGGAGCGACGTGATCGCGCCGTCCGACATGATGGACGGGCGCGTCGGAGCGATCCGCGCCGCGCTGGAGCGTGAAGGCCATTTCAACGTCCGGATCATGGCCTATGCCGCCAAATATGCGAGCGCCTTCTACGGTCCGTTCCGCGACGCGGTCGGGTCGCGCGGCCGGCTCAGCGGCGACAAGCGAAGCTACCAGATGGATCCCGCCAATAGCGAGGAAGCGCTGCGCGAGGTCGCGCTCGACCTTGCCGAGGGCGCCGACTGGGTGATGGTCAAGCCCGGCCTGCCCTATCTCGACATCATGCGGCGCGTGAAGGAGCGGTTCGAAGTGCCGGTGTTCGCCTACCAGGTGTCGGGCGAATATGCGATGATCGAGGCTGCCGCCGCGGCGGGGGCGGGGGATCGCGAGGCTCTGGTGCTGGAAACCCTGCTCGCGTTCAAGCGTGCCGGCTGCGCGGGAATATTGAGCTACCACGCGCCGCTAGCCGCGAAGCTCCTTGGTGGCTGAAGCCGTGCCCGCTTCGGCGCGCGAGCGCTTCGCCAGGCCGCTGTTCCTGGTGACCGTCGTCGTCGGCTCGTTCCTGCTGTTCGTGACCCAGCCGATGATCGCGCGCATGGCGCTGCCGCGGGTCGGCGGCGCGCCTGCGGTGTGGAACAGCGCGATGCTGGTCTATCAGGCGCTGCTGCTGGGCGGCTATGCCTATGCCCATTGGCTGGGCCGGCTTCGCCCCCGGCATCAGGCCGGCCTTCATTTGCTGCTGTTCGCCTTGGCCGCGCTATGGCTTCCGATCGGCCTTCGCGCCGATCCGCTCCCGCCCGGCGCCGACGCATTCCTGTGGGTGCCCTGGCTGCTCGTGACCTCGATGGGGCCGTTGTTCTTCATCGTCTCGGCGCAGGCGCCGCTGATGCAGCGCTGGTATGCGCTCGAAAGCGCGCGCGGCGAGCCCTATGCGCTCTACGCCGCCTCGAACCTGGGCAGCTTCGCCGGCCTCATCTCCTATCCTCTGCTGGTCGAGCCTCTGCTGCCGCTCGATCATCAGAGCCGGCTCTGGACCGCCGGCTACGGTTTACTCGTGCTGCTGGTCGCGACCTGCGCGCTGACCATCCCGCCGCATGCCGCGACCAGGCCCGAGCAGGAAAAGGCCGAGCGGCCGGCGCGGTCGCGCGTGCTGCGTTGGGTCCTGCTGGCCGCGGTTCCCTCCGGGCTGATGCTGTCGACGACGACGCACCTGACCACCGACATCGTCGCCATGCCATTGCTCTGGGTGCTGCCGCTCGGCCTCTATCTGCTGAGCTTCGTCGTCGCCTTCGCGGAGCGGCGCGGGCCGACGCTGTTGCTCACCCGCCTGGCGCCGCTGATCCTTCTGATCGGAGGCGGGCTGGCCATCGTGGGCGGCACGCAAAATCCCTTCCTGTCGGCCGGGATCGAGCTCATTTTGCTGTTCGTCACCGCGGTCACCCTTCACGGCGAGATGTATCGGCTTCGGCCGCCACCCAGCCGGTCGACCCATTTCTATCTAGCGATGTCGGTCGGCGGCATGCTCGGCGGCATCTTCTGCGCGATCGTCGCTCCGGTCGTCTTCGACTGGACCTACGAGCATCCGATCCTGATCCTCGCCGCCGCCTTCCTGATCCCGCAGACGCCTCTGTTCGGCTTCCAGGCGAGGCTCGACGGTTCGCCGCGCGCCAGGCGGCTGTCGTTGCTGATCCCCACCGGCGCCTTGCTGCTTTCGATCGTGACCAACGGCCCGCTCGCGCTGCTGGCGGGAAGCGGCGCCGCGATCGCGCGCATCGCGACCAGCCTGCTGGCGGTGCTCACGATCGGCCGCCGGTCGCTCTTCGTCCTGTCGCTCGCCGCGCTGATGCTCGCTTTCGGCGGTTGGGAGACGCTCGCCGTCAGCGCCAAGGGCGACGGCCGCACCCGCAGCTATTTCGGTATCTACACGATCACCACCAACAAGACCGCGGGCGTGAATGTGTTGACCCATGGCACCACCATGCATGGTCTGCAGATCCTCAAGCCCGCGCTGCGTCTCGAGCCGACGACCTATTATGCGCCGCTCTCGGGCGCGGGGTTGACGATGCGGGCGGCGGGCACGCTTTACGGACCCCATGCGCGGATCGGCGTCGTCGGTCTCGGGACGGGCACCTTGTCCTGCTATGCGGTTCCCGGCCAGGATTGGCGCTTCTTCGAGATCGATCCGGCGATCGTCGATATCGCGACGCGCGGCGGCGCCTTCACCTTCGTGCGCAGTTGCGCACCCTGGGCCCGCATATTGGTTGGCGATGCGCGCCTGCGGCTCGCGGACCAGCCGCCGGCCGGCCTCGACCTCCTCGCGCTGGACGCTTTTTCCTCGGATGCGGTACCGATGCATCTGCTGACGCGCGAGGCGTTCGCGGTCTATGCACGCGCGCTCCAGCCGCAGGGTATCCTGCTCGTCCACATTTCCAATCGCTATGTCGATCTGACGCCCGTCGTCGCCGCCGATGCGGCCGCGGGAGGATGGAAAGGCGCGGTCCGGCGCTATTATCCGACGCGTGAGGAAGCCGACCGTTTCGCCAGCACATCCTTCTGGATCGCGCTGTCGCGCGATCCGCGCAAGCTCGACGACATGATCCGCGCGAGCGGGGTCCAGGGAGGCTGGCAGGCGCTCGAGGCCAGGCCCGGCTACGCCGGCTGGAGCGACGATTATGCCAGCATCCTGCCGCTGCTGAAGCCGATGGCCCAATTCCTCCCTTTCCAACGACGAGGTCCGGAATGATCCTTTCCTTCGACGGCCGGCAGCCGCGGCTCGATTCGACCGCATTCGTGGCGGCCGGGGCGCAGCTGATCGGCGATATCGAGATCGGCGCGGAGTCGAGCATCTGGTACAATTGCGTGCTGCGCGCCGACGTGCACCACATCCGCATCGGCGCGCGCAGCAACATTCAGGACGGTACGGTGATCCATGTCGATTCGGATCGCGGCGCCGGCGCCGGCCCCCGGCCGACCCTGATCGGCGACGATGTGCTGATCGGGCATCTGGCGATGATCCACGGCGCCGTTCTGCGCGACCGCGCCTTCGTGGGGATGTGCGCGATCATCATGGATGCGGAGATCGAAAGCGACGGGATGCTCGCGGCGGGGGCGATGCTGACCGCGGGCAAGCGCATCGGCGCGCGGCAATTATGGGTCGGAAGGCCGGCCAGATATCTGCGCGATCTCAGCGACGAGGAAGTCGCCGCCAACCGCGCCGGAGTCGCGGGATACGTCGAAAATGCCAGGGCGCACCGCGCCACGGTCAGAGAGGCGCAAGCGTCCCGCTGAGGCGGGCGATCTCGCCATCCTGCTTCTCCGCCATCGCGCGCACCTCCTCGGTCGCGGCCGCGATGGCCCCGAGGTCCGCCTCGCTTGCCGGCGAATCGCTCGTGATCCGGCTGCGCGCCAGCGCGTCGAGATCGGACAGCGCGGACGCGGTCGGCGCACGCGCACCCTCCAGCTGCGACAGTGCCTCCTGCGCGTAGATCCAGCTTTCGGAACCGGCCGCGCCGGCACGGCCGATACGCGCGGCGGCGGCGGCGCGCGCGGACTCGAACGCCGTCTGCCCTTGCCGTGCGCGTTCGATCAGGCCGGCGAGTTGCGCCGTCAGCGCGCTATCGCCGGGGGCGATGGGGGCGGGGGTCCGATCCGAGCTAGGGGCCGGGGACGGCGCCTTGGTCGCCGCGCCCAGCTCGCCGGGTCGGGGCGCGAGCGAGGGATAGGAACCCGCGGCGGCACAACCGCCGAGGCAAGGCAGCAGCGCCAGAGCCAGGAGGAGGGAAGGGCGGATCGGCATCGGATGCTCCTAGAGCAGCATGCGAAAAAGTGGGTACCGGTTTTTTGCCGAAAGTCCTGCGGCAACAAATTTCTAAAGCGGCCGAAGGCGCAGGCGCAACGGGGTTGCACCGCCGCAACCCAGCTTCTATGTCGCATCCTCCTTGCGCCCGTAGCTCAGCTGGATAGAGCACCAGACTACGAATCTGGGGGCCGGAGGTTCGAATCCTTCCGGGCGCGCCACTTTCTTGGGCTTCTCTCACTATCCCAACAACATAGCGGCAGCGGTGCATTCCGCAGCGCTTTATCCCGCCCAGCGGCTTGTGGCTTCCATTGGATCGGGCGCGCGCAATCAAAGCACCAGGAGCGCAAACACGATCCAGAAAGGCGCTACGATAATAAGCCCCGTGGCGAGCCCCTTGAAGAAGCGCGCGCCTCCTGCGAGGTCGTCTATCTCGTAATCGATCTCCCAATGGGTTTCGTAGCGCACACGTCCCTCCGTCAGGCATCCAAAGCCAAGACGTGAACCTTTCCGCCCGAACGGTTAATGATTCGTAACGATTTACCCTGCGTCGTTCGCATACGCGCTGATCTTCGGCGTAAAAGACGCTATAGTCGGATCCGCCCATATGAGGGGAGGACTCGATGAAACCGTTCACCACGCTCGCCGCCATGATCTTTGCGGTGATGGCGCTCGCGCATCTCTATCGTTTGATCCACCCGTTCGAGGTTGTCGTGGGCGGAAAGATGCTGCCGCAGGCGGTAAGCATCGCGGGGCTCATCGTCGCCGGAGGGTTGGCAGTCATGCTCTGGCGAGAATCGCGACGCTAAGGGCTCTGCCGGCTCCATCCGCGACGGGACATGAACCGCCTCTAGTTGAGGACGGTCTCAGGTCTTGCGAAACATGCCCAGCACGTCATCGATCGGGCTTCCGTCTCCGTCGCGATCCAAAACCGCCGACATCCGTCCCCAGAGGCCGCCGGCAGCTCCATCGCCGCCCGTCACGCCGGCGAGCACGTTGTTCAAGATCGTACCGGGGACGCCAGCCTGTTTCGCCTCTTGCAGCAATAGGGGGATGAGCGCCTCGAGCTTTGATTCTTGAATTCCAGTCGCGGCTGCGACGTCGGTCACGGCGGCGCTGTTGTCTATGTTCGGATCGGCGATCTTGGGGAGAAGCTGGCCAGCGCCGGCTTTGACGTCTTCGGCCGACAGCCCGATGCGGGAACCGATGGCATCGAGGTCAAGCCCTTCGCCATGGGACATGATTGCGTCGAAAATGTTCATCGCTCGATCCTCGCGCTCGTCGTTCCGATCTTTAGCACCGCGTCGGGTGGGGCGCTATCGATTTACCGTCGAACGGTCAGGCCCCGACCTGGTCCGAATGCGCTCGATCCGGGTGAGCACGCCCCGCCATAACATCTCGTCGCCCTCGCGACCGCGTGCGATGGCATTCTCCAATTCGAAGTCGCTGCCCCGCCGCAAGTTCGTGCAGACACGAGCGGGCTTAGGTCGAACTGGCGAACCCGCACTGCTTCTGCTCCATGGGAATCTGCTTGGTGATGCGCGTGGCGTTCTCGGCATATGCCTCCGTCACCGAACCGCGCTTCACGGTCTTCCCGCGCAGCGGACTCACGCCTTCGCAGATGTGGAAGACATGCGGCGTCGCGGACTTCTTGGCTCCATTCTCCGGAGCGATCCAATATACGATGTCCTGACCGGCGGGATGTGCGGCGTCCTTGGTCGCCTGGGCCACCGTGTCGGAATCCTTGGCAATGTCTTTCGCCTGGTCGGCGACCTCGGGTGAACAGGCCGTGGTGGGCTCATGCGCCTTTATCTGGGCCGCGCACTTGTTCATGTCTTGGGTGTATTGCTCGACCGACGGCGGGTTGTAGCTCACCCCCACCAGCGTGGCGAGCGCCGCCAGGACGACACCGACGCCGCCGGCAATCTTCTTGTTCTTCGGATCCATGTCCTTGTCCATGAAGATCAGGACGACCAGCGGGACGAAGGCGACCAGCGTGATGATCGCACCTAGCTGGTTTTGGATGAAGAATTTGAACTTTTCGGACTCGCGGGCCGGATCGTGCTTGTTGGCCGCCTTCCACATCAGGCTGCCGGCGATCGCGAAGACCGCGATCCCGACCAGGATGCCGATCAGCAGCGCAAGGTTTCCGTGGTCGAATGTGTGCTTGTACAGCAAGACGACTCCGGCGACCTCGCCGCCGATGGCAACGATCCACGAGAGCGCGGCGAAAAGGCGAAGGCGCTTGGCGGCAGACTGCTGGCCATGCGTCGCACGCCATTCTTTGGTGACGTCTTCCTCGGCGGTCGGCTTGTCGTCGGACATGTTCAGGTCCTCCATATCGACACTGTTGCACGAGGGACGTGGAACGGGAAGCCTGCCCCGCCTCGGGCCCGCATGAACTTCACAGCGCCTTCAGGTTAGGGGAGCGAACCCATGTCTGCAATGGCTGGATCGAGGGCGTCTTTTGGCGCTCCGTCCCGGCCATTGCGGATAAGGAGTCCAGACCCTAAGCCGAATCCATGTCCAAGGTCGCACTCATCACCGGCATTACCGGCCAGGACGGCGCCTATCTGGCGCGGCTGCTGCTGGAAAAGGGCTATCGCGTCCACGGCGTCAAGCGCCGCTCGTCGTCCTTCAACACCGGGCGGATCGAGGATCTGTACGAGGATCCCCATATCGATCATCCCAGCCTCTCGCTTCACTATGGCGATCTCACCGACGCGACCAACCTGATCCGGCTGGTGCAGGAGGTGCAGCCCGACGAGATCTACAATCTCGCCGCGCAGAGCCACGTCCAGGTCAGCTTCGAGACCGCCGAATATACCGCCAACGCCGACGGGCTGGGCGTGCTCCGGCTGCTCGAGGCGATCCGCATCCTGGGCCTTGAGAAGAAGACCCGCTTCTACCAGGCCTCCAGCTCGGAGCTCTACGGCCTGGTCCGGGAAAGCCCGCAGCGCGAGAGCACGCCTTTCTACCCGCGCTCGCCTTATGCCGCGGCCAAGCTCTACGCCTATTGGATCGTCGTCAATTATCGCGAGGCCTATGGCATGCACGCCTCCAACGGCATCCTGTTCAATCACGAAAGCCCGCTGCGCGGCGAGACCTTCGTCACGCGCAAGATCACCCGCGCCGCCGCCGCCATCGCTTTGGGGCGGCAGGAGCGGCTCTACCTCGGCAATCTCGATGCCCGGCGCGATTGGGGCCATGCGCGTGAATATGTCGAGGGCATATGGCTGATGCTGCAGCAGGACGAACCCGACGATTATGTGCTCGCGACCGGGGAGGCGACATCGGTCCGCACGTTCGTCGAATGGGCGTTCGCCGACGCCGGCTTTGCGTTGCGCTGGGAGGGCGATGGCGTCGACGAAAAGGGCTATGATGCCGCCAGCGGACGGCTGCTCGTCGCGGTCGATCCGCGCTATTTCCGCCCCACCGAGGTCGATCTGCTGATCGGCGATGCCGGCAAGGCGCGACAGAAGCTCGGCTGGCGGCACAAGACCGGCGCGCGCGACCTGGCGCGCGAAATGGTGCGCGAGGATCTGAAGGTGATGCGCGACGCGCCGATCGCCAAAGGCACCTGAGCATGTACGATCTCGCCGGCAAGCGCGCCTATGTCGCCGGCCATCGCGGCATGGTGGGCAGTGCGATCGCGCGCCGTCTCGCGAGCGAGCGCTGCGAGATCGTCACGGCGCCGCGCGCCGCGCTTGATCTGAGGGACCAGGCGGCGGTGCGCGCCTGGATGCGCGCGCGCAGGCCGCAGGTCGTGTTCCTGGCCGCGGCGCGGGTCGGCGGCATCCTCGCCAACGACAGCCTCCCGGCCGATTTCCTCTACGACAATCTGATGATCGAGGCGAACATCATCGAGGCCGCATATCGCGAAGGCGTCGAGAAGCTGCTGTTCCTGGGATCGAGCTGCATCTATCCCAGGCTCGCACCGCAGCCGATCGCCGAGGATGCCCTGCTCACCGGGCCGTTGGAGCCGACCAACGAATATTACGCGGTCGCCAAGATTGCCGGTATCAAATTGTGCCAGGCCTATCGCCGCCAGCATGGCAGCGATTTCATCTCGGCCATGCCCACCAACCTGTACGGGCCGGGCGACAATTTCGATCTGCGGTCGAGCCATGTCATGCCGGCGCTGATCCGCAAGGCGCATGAAGCGAAGCAGCGCGGCGACGATCATATCACGCTCTGGGGGACGGGATCGCCGCGGCGCGAGTTCCTCCACGTTGACGATTGCGCGGACGCGTGCGTGTTTCTGATGAAGAATTATTCGGACGCGCAGCACGTGAATGTCGGGTCGGGATCGGATCTGACGATCCTCGAGCTCGCCCGGCTGATCTGCAGAATCGTCGGCTTCGACGGCGAGTTGCGGCTGGACTCCGGCAAGCCCGACGGCACGCCCCGCAAGCTGATGAGCGCCGACCGGCTCCGCGCCATGGGCTGGAGCCCGCGCATCGGGCTGGAGGAGGGGATCGGCGCCACCTACGATTGGTTTCGCGCCAATCGGGCCGACTAGCCGGTCCTTCGCAGCGCAAGCAGCATGTCGAGGAACGGCCCGGCGCCGTTCTCCGCACGGAACCTGCGCGCCGCCGCCTCCGCCAGTTCCCGATCGGGCGGGCCGCGTTCGAGCGCCCCGATCAGGCCATCGGCGATGGATTGCGCGCTCGAGGTATCGAGCGCCACGTAATCGGCCTCCCACGAAGCCGCGTCCTCCTCGATATTGGTGCCCGCCGGCAATCCGATGACCCGACCTGCGGCAATCGCTTCCCAGAGCACGCCGGAGGTCTGGTAGCGATAGGCCTGCGCATCGTAGGGCAGCACTATGACGTGCGCCGTGTCGATCAGCCGGTGATAATCCTCATCGTCGATGCGCCCGGTCTGCAGTTCCAGCGCGGCGATGTTCCCGCGCATCGCGCGCAGCGCGTCGACCGGCTCCTTCTTCGCATAATGGGTGGTGTCGTTCGCCTGGACCAGCAGCTTCCAGTCCGGCAGCGCGCGGGCGAGCAGGCCGACCAGCTCGGGAATATGCTCGATGCCTTTTTCCTTCATCGCATTGCCGGCGAACAGCAGCATGGTCTGCGGCGCAGGCGGCGAGACCGGGCGCGCCAGGTCGACGATGAGCGGATGCCGGACGATGGGGTAACGCGACAGATAGCGGTAGCCGTCCACCACCGGGCCCATCGACGCGAGATGGACGTGCGGGCCGAAGTCGGGCCCGGCGAGGATGCGGTGATATTGAACCGCCCGCAGGCTATCGTAGACGGTGACCTCGCCGCGGCATTCGTGGACGCCGGACGGAAACAGCAGGTTGATCAGCACCGCCGGCCGGGCGGCGGGGTCGAACGCCAGCAGCCATTGTTTCAGCCCTCCGAGGTTGCGCTGATTGATCGACGGCACCCAGATCAGGTCGTCTTTCCCGAATTGGTCCTTGGCGATCGCGTCCATGGCGGTCAGGAAATCGGCGTTCAGCTTGCGCATCGACAGCACCGGTATGGTGACGGGATCGTGGCCGATGTCGTAATAATAAGAGGAATCGAAGATGCGGACCGGCTCGAAAGGATAGTCCTCCCCGTCGGGAAAATCCTTGTGGCATAGCGCGCGCACCTCGATGCCGCGCCGCTGCGCTTCGGCGCCCACCAGCCGGGTGAAGAGGAAATCGTGCCCGGACTTGTCGGCCAAGCCCGAATCCAGAATGAAGAGGCGCATCGCTGCTCCCTGACTCGATACCAAGCGGGCTCAAGAGACCCGCTTCCGGTCTGGGGCGCAAGCACAGGCGCGGCTGCTTGGCAATATGCTCGGTCGGCCGGCGGACGGACGATCCGGAATGCGTTCCTTGCGAGCGGGATCCCGTCTCTCGACGGGGCTAGACCGTCGTCGTTGCCGCAGCCAGCATTTCTGCGGGATCGCTTATCTTCTCCGCACCCCGCGTGCCGCGCGGATGCGCGTTCAGCCAGGTCAGGACCCGGTCGGGCGCGCTTTCGCCATAGGGATCGTCGTCCGTGCCTTCGTCGTTGATTCCGGGTTCCTCGAACCAGGCGCTGACCACGCCATTGTCGACGACCGTCGCGTAGCGCCAGGAGCGCAGCCCAAAGCCCAGATGGTCCTTCTTGACGAGCATGCCCATGCGCCGGGTAAAATCGGCCGAGCCGTCGGGCAGGAGCTTGAGGTTCTTGATGCCGAGATGCTTGGCCCATTGGTACATGACGAAGGCATCGTTCACGGAGAGACAGTAAACCTCGTCGGCACCCGCTGCGCGCAACGATGGGTACGACGCTTCATAGGCCGGGCATTGCTCGGTCGTGCATGTCGGCGTGAAGGCGCCGGGAAGCGCAAACAGCACGATGCGCCTTTCGTCGAAAACCTCGCGGCTCGGGAGGTCCTGCCACCGAAACGGATTGTCGCCGCCGATGCTTTCATCCCGAACGCGGGTCTTGAAGACGACATCGGGCACTCTTCGATTCAACATCATGCTTCTCCGGATTTGAACGACGTCAACGCCCCGGCGCCACGCTGGCTCCGTGCCGTCGTCGAGGCACGACGCTCCGGTCGCGCCGCGTCAGGGTTGCCCGGGCATGCGATTCATCCCAGGGTCGACGCATCGCTCGGGGTCGCGGGGAGATCGCCATGATGAGCTTTGGGGAGCGATTGGAACGGCACTCCGGGCTCGGGCCGGGCTTCGACTTTCTGAGGGTCGCGCTGGCAGTGCTGATCGTGGCTGCCCATGCGCTGCTGCTGACCGGCAATCGGAGCGACGTCGCCCCGCTGCGGATGCTGGAATATTCGCTTCTTCCGATGTTCTTCGCGCTGAGCGGCTTTCTCGTCACGGCCAGCGCCACGCGGCTGTCGCTCGGGAATTTCCTGATCAATAGGAGTCTTCGGATCGCTCCCGCGCTTGCCGTCGACATCCTTTTCTGCGCGCTGATCCTCGGTCCGATCGTCACCACGGCGCCGCTCGCCGACTATCTGACCGACCCGCGCTTCTGGCGCTATTTCGCCAATATCTTCGGGGTGGTGCACTACCGGCTGCCCGGCGTCTTCGAGACGCAGATCGATCCCAGGGTGAACGGAGCGCTCTGGACGGTTCCATGGGAGATCGTCTGCTACGTCGTCATGTCCATTCTCATGGTTTCCGGACTCCTCAAATATCCTCGCATCTTCCTGATCGGAATCGTCCTCTACATATCGGTCGGAATCGCCACGCAGCATCTGCCGCTCGCCGAGCGGCTGCCCACCCCCCTTGGGCTGCTGTTGACCAAGGTCGCGGTGGGCCGGGGATCGCAGCTGGTCACCGCCTTCCTGATCGGCGTGTTATTCTTTCAGCGGCGCGGCCGCATTCCCTACAGCCGTGCCATGCTCGCGCTCTGTGTCCTGATCCTGCTCTGCGCCGGCGTGCTTTTGAGCGGCACCGCGGTCAAGGAGCCGGACAATCGCCTGATCCTGCTGCCCGTCATCACCTACATCACCATCTTCCTGGGCCTCACCCGGATTCCGATTCCGCCATGGTTTCGCCGCGGCGACTATTCGTACGGCATCTATCTCTATCACGTCCCGCTGCTGCATCTGCTGATCGCGGCCTTCCCCGGCCTGGTGCTGATACCTTCATATGGTGCCGGAATATTGTTCTTGCTGGGGCTTCCGGTCGTCCTGCTGTTCGCAGCCGGCTCCTGGCATTTGGTCGAAAGGCCCGTCCTCCGGCTGCGCAAGCGCTTCTCGTTCGTCGCGCGTGCGCGCGGGATCGACATGGACGAGAGCGCCGTTTCGGCGCCCGCGCCGCTGCCTACCGATGCGCCGGCGCTGGCCGGCGCCTCCGCAAGAAGCCGCTCCTGACCCTGTCGATCAGCGGCGGCCGTCGGCCATGACCAGGTCGATCCGCGCTTCGAGCGCGAGCTCCTCGCCCGGCTGCAGCACCTTCAGTCCCAGCGACGGCCACAATTCCTCAGGCTCGTTCAGCGCCGCGTTGGCGTGGGTCACCGGCTCGGCCACGAAATAGCCCCCCTGGGGTGGCGAATAGACCTGGAAATAGCTCGTACCGGGCGAAGAAAGGCGGACTGAAAACGGTGCGCCCTCGGTGCGGATGTCGGCCATGCCCGACCAGCCCGAATAGCCATTGTCGAGCTGCTGGCCGCAGATCCGCCGACGCTTCATGTCATAGCGTCCGTCGGCCGGGCGGCGTTCGACCGGGAGGATGTCTTCATCCACGGTCCAGACGTCGGCGACGATCGTGTCGAGCTCGGTCTCGGCCGTGCAGGGATAATAAGGATGCAGTCCCAGCCCACACGGCATCGGCTCGTCGCTGAGGTTGCGGCAGCCGAGCCGGATGGCGAGGCCGGTGCTATCGAGCCGGATCCGCTGACGCGCCTCATAGGCCCAGGGCCATTCGCCCGGCCGATGGTGGAAGCGGAGATCGGCGCCGGCTTCCTCGTGCCGCTCCACCGCCCAGGGCGACAGCCAGCCCTGGCCATGGAGCGGGTTCGGATCGCCGGCGAGATTGGGCCGAAGCGCGACCTCCCGGCCGCGGAAGCGGAAGCGCCCATCGCGGATCCGGTTGCAATAAGGGACCAGCGGGAAGCACCCCATCGCGAGCACGTCGGTCGCGCCGGATGCGGCGCCGCGCAGCACCGGCATGCGCGTGCCCGTGGCATCGACATGATCGAACCGCGCGATGCCGCCGCCGACGGCCGGCACGACGACGACCTCGAGCGCTCCGCTGCGCAGCGCGAAAGGCTCGGGCGAAGGGGTCAAACTGTGGCCTTCATGTCACGGAGCTGACGGTTTCATTCACTATCGGGAAACGCGATTGTGGATAAACACAAGTTAACCCTTGCTTCACGATTCCAGCGCAAGGTAACCAAAGCCCGCGTACCGGGAGGGGTGTAATGAGTAGGAAGGTCAAAGAGTTCATCGAGATCAAGGACCATGCGTCGCTCGATGATTTGATCGCACGGCTGATCGAAATCCGGGCCAGTCTCCCGGACGATGCCGGCGCCGAAGTGAAGATGAAGGGCGACGACGTGTTCGGCCGCAAGCTGTCGATCTCCTATTTCCGGCCGCAAACCGCCGAAGAGGCGGAATGCGACGCCCGTTACGCCGAAGCCTATCGCCAGTCGCGCGATGCCGAGCGCGGCGCGGCACAGGCCGGCGGCGGCCGCGGCCGGCGTCTGCGCATCGTCGCCTGACGCGCCGCTTGCGGCGGTCGGCATGACCCAGCCGCACCTTCGGGCTCACCATTCGGCGAAACTTCCATCCGGGTGGCGCCAGATCGGGTTTCGCCACCGGTGCCTGTCCTTATCGGCTTCCCGGATCGCCGCCTCGTCGATCGTGACGCCGAGACCCGGCCCTTCCGGTATCGCCAGCCAGCCGTCGCGCGCGGTGAGCGGCGTCGGGTCGCTTACGAAGCTCAGCAGATCGTGACCGACATTATAATGGATGCCGAGCGACATTTCCTGAAGCGCGACATTGGGCGCGCAGCCGGCCAGCTGCAGGCAGGCGGCGAGCGCCAGCGGACCAAGCGGGCAATGCGGCGCGACCGCGACGTCATAGGCCTCCGCCATCGCCGCTATGCGCCGGCATTCGCTGATCCCGCCGGCATGGCTGAGATCGGGCTGGATGATGTCGACCAGGCCGCCGGCGAGGAAGGGCTTGAAGTCCCACCGCGAGAACAGACGCTCGCCGAGCGCGATCGGCGTGCTCACCAGCTGAGCGATCTGGGCGAGCCCTTCGTGGTTTTCGGACAGCAGGGGCTCCTCGATGAACAGCAGCCCGAGCGGCTCGAGCGCCTTGGCGAGCTGCTTGGCGAGCGGGCGATGGACGCGGCCGTGGAAGTCCAGTCCCACGTCCATGCCGTGGGCCTGCGCGGCCTGCACGCGCGCGATCACCTCATCGAACAATCGGGGCGTCCCGATCCAGCCGAGATCGGCGGTCGCGTTCATCTTGACCGCGGAAAAACCCTGTTCCTTGCGTGCCCGCGCGGCCTCGCCGATCTCATGCGGACGATCGCCGCCGATCCAGGCATAAGCGCGGACCTTGTCGCGGACCTTGCCGCCGAGCATCTGCCAGGCGGGCAGGCCGGCGACCTTGCCGTTGAGGTCCCATAGCGCCTGGTCGAGGCCCGACAATGCCGACATGAGCACCGGACCGCCGCGATAGAAGCCGCCGCGATAGCCGATCTGCCAAATGTCCTCGATGCGGCGCGGATCCGCGCCGACGAAGCGGTCGCGCATGGCTTCGAAGGCGCCGTCGACGGCTTCGGCATGGCCTTCGAGGCTGGCTTCGCCCCAGCCGACCGCGCCGTCCTCGCTCTCGACGCGAACGAACAGCCAGCGCGGCGGCACATAGAAGGTCTCGATCCTGCCGATCTTCATGGTCCCAATTCTCCCGAGGAGGCCTGCGCCTCCTGGTGGCGCAACAGCTCGATCGCATCGGCTTTCTGGTCGCGGGCCTGCGCGCCCTCGGACCGCGACGGCGGCACCAGCGGCACGACCAGGCAAACGCTCTGCGCCGGCAGCACGTCGCGCCAGTCGCTGATCAGCTTCTTATAGGCCCTGCCCACCGCGCGGATGTTGCGGTCGAGATCGTAGAGGCCCAGCGGATTGACGTTGCCGTTCTGCTCGCGAAGCGCGGTGTCCCAATCGATCTGGTCGGTCAGCGAATACCAGGTGAAGCCGACCGTCGGAATGCCGATGTTGCGCAGGCGAAGCACGTTCGCCCATTCCTTCCACAGCCAATGCACCGCCTCCTGGCCGGTCGGTCCTTCCTTCAGGTTGGTCTCGGTGTGCATCACCGGCAGGCGGTAGCGGTTGTAATATTGGCGGGTGATTTCGCTGTAGCCGAACACCTCGCCCGATGCTTCGGTGTGGCCGTCGGCGAACACGCGATGCTCGTTGGTCATATAATAATCGTTGCCGAGGATGCAGTGCTGCTTGAGGCGATGATGGAGGAAGAAATGATATTCCTCCCTGGTCATGCCGTTATCGAACAGAAATTCGTACATCTCGGAATCGACCCGGCGGCCGTAGTTGAGATCGAGCGACAGGAAGCGGCGCGAATTCATGATCTCGGCCGGGCCGATCGCCGCCGGGCTGTCGGCGTGGAAATATTCCGAGGATTCGCTCTGAATGAAGATTGCGTCGGGGCGCCGCTTCAATATCTCGACCATCGCGAGCACATTGCCTTTGACGATGTGCTTCAGCGCGGTGACGAATCCGCGGTCGGTGGTCAGCTGCTCGTTCCACCAGCCATATTTGGCCGAGAAGACGGCGCAGATGAACATCTCGTTGACCGGCGTGTAGAGCTGCACCCAGGGAAAGCGCTCGGCGAAAGCGGCGGCATAGCTGGCGAATTGGGACGCGAAATCGGGGTTCTGAAAATCGCCGAGCCAGTCGGGCACTCCGAAATGGCAGAGATCGACGATCGGCGTGATGTCGCGGCGCTTGAGATCCGCGAAGGTCAGGTCGGCGAATTCCCAATCATATTTGCCTGGGCCGAGGAAGGTGCGGTGGATCGGCGGGCCGTAGCGCAGATATTGGATGCCCAGTTCCTCGACGAGGTCGAAATCCTGGCGCCAGCGCTCGTAATGGCCGCAGACGTCCATCTGATCGACGCGGGTGCGGCCGTTGTTGATCTTGGGGATGCTGTTCTCGATCCCGGTGCAGAACATGAAATTGGCGATGGGACATTCTCCTCGCGTCCGGCCTCGGGGCGGTAGCTTGCGCCCGCGCATTCGGAAACCCCGCCTGCGCTACGGGCAAGAAAGGATCGATCGTCGGAAAGTTTCATCACCGTGACGATTGTACAGGAGACTGTTTGAGTTTGAATCGTTGGGGCGGTGCGCAAGAGGGACGAATGGGCCGGGCCGAAACTTTCATCGCCGTGGATTGGGGGACGACCAACCGCCGCGCCTATCTGATCGTTGCCGACGGCAGCGTCGGGGCGGAGGTGGAGGACGACAAGGGGATTCTTTCGGTCGCAACGGGCGGCTTCCCCGCCGCGGTGGCGGAGCTTCGCGAACGGCTCGGTTCGCACCCGATGCTGCTGGCGGGAATGGTCGGGTCGAACCGCGGCTGGATCGAAGCGCCCTATGTGCCGACTCCGGCCGGCGCGGAAGAACTCGCGCGCGCGCTGACGCGGGTCGAGGCCGCGCAGGCCTGGATCGTCCCGGGCGTGTCGCACGCTTCGGGTGACGCGGCCGACGTGATGCGCGGCGAGGAAATCCAGATCATCGGCGCGACGGCGGCGGGATCGATCCCCCCCGACTGCCTGATGTGCCACCCGGGCACGCACAACAAGTGGGTGTCGGTGCGCGATGGGCGGATCGCGGCCTTCCGCACCGTGATGACGGGCGAGCTGTTCAGCCTCCTGAAGAAGCACAGCATCTTGTCCGATCTCCTGTCGTCCCCGGTGGATACCGGTGCCGCTTTCGAAGCGGGCGTGAACCACGGTCTGCGGCACGGCGATCTTACCGCAGAGTTGTTCTCGGTCCGCGCCCGCGTGCTGCTGGGCAAGGCGGAGCGCCTTGCGGCCGCTTCCTATGCCAGCGGCCTGCTGATCGGACGCGATGTCGCCGTCGGCCTCGCGCTTTCGGGCGAAGGCGAAGTCGTCGCCATGGGCCGGCCGGAATTGACTCGGCTCTATTCCGAGGCGCTTGGCATTGCGGGACGCGCGGTGCGCCAAGTGGACGGCGAGCGGGTGTTCGTTGCCGGCGCGATACGGATAGCGGAGTTGATGCCATGAATGCGCTCGATCGCTTTCGGACTTTTTTGCAGGCCTGTCCCTTGGTCGCGATCATCCGCGGCGTGACGCCCGGCGAGGCGGAGGCGATCGGCGAGGCGATATATGGCGCCGGGATCAGGATCATCGAGGTGCCGTTGAATTCGCCGCAGCCGTTCGAGAGCATCGCCAGGCTGGCGGCGCGTCTCGGCGATCGCGCTCTGGTCGGCGCCGGGACGGTCCTCGATCCGGCGGAGGTGCGCAAGGTGGCGGAGGCGGGCGGCGAGATCGTGGTTTCGCCCAACGTCCATGTCGGGGTGATCGAGGCTACGGTCGCGGCGGGGCTGGTCTCCGCGCCCGGCTATTTCACGCCGTCCGAAGCGTTCCAGGCGCTTCGCGCCGGCGCGCATGCGCTCAAACTGTTCCCCGCCGAAGGGGCATCGCCGGCGGTGGTGAAGGCGCAAAAGGCGGTGCTTCCCAGGCACGTTCCGCTGCTCGTGGTCGGCGGCGTCCGCCCCGACAACATGCGCCCGTGGCGCGATGCGGGCGCCGACGGCTTCGGCCTCGGGTCGGGGATTTTCAAGCCCGGCCAAACGCCGGCCGAGGTGGCGAGGCAGGCCGAATCCTATGTCGCCGGCCTGACGGCCTAGACGATGATTCCGCTTCGGATCGCGATCGTCGGCTTCGGCAAGATCGCCGTCGACCAGCATATCCCCTCGATCCGCGGTAACAAGAGATTCGCGCTGGTCGCGGCCGCGAGTCCCAACAGCACGCCGCCTGACGATCTCGTTCACTACAAGGATTATCGCGCGATGATCGCGAACGAGCGGCTGGACGCGGTTGCGATCTGCACGCCGCCATCGATCCGCTATGAGATCGCGCGCGATTGTCTGGCGGCCGGGCTGCACAGCCTGCTCGAAAAGCCGCCCGGCGTGACGTTGGGTGAGGTCGAGGTGCTCCGCCGTCTCGCCGAGGCGAAGGGAGTCTCGCTGTTCACCACCTGGCATGCCCAATATAATCCCGCCGTGGCCGCTGCCGCCGAGGCGCTCGCCGGAAAGACGATCGCTTCGATGCGGATCGTCTGGAAGGAGGATGTCCGCAAATGGCATCCCGGCCAGCAATGGATCTGGCGCGCCGGCGGGTTCGGCGTCTTCGATCCGGGAATCAACGCTTTGTCGATCGCGACGCGGATCTTTCCCGGCCCGCTGGTGCTGCGCAGCGCGGAGCTGCTCGTTCCGTCGAACAAGCAGGCGCCGATCGCCGCCGAGCTCAGCTTCACCAGCCCGGCCGCCGATGGTCCGCTGAGCGCGACGTTCGACTTTCGCCACAGCGAAGATGAGGAATGGACCATCACGATCCGCACCCGTGAAGGGATCGATCTCACGCTCGCCGAGGGCGGATCGCGGCTGTTCGTGGGCGGCAAGGAGCAGGTCGCCCAGGGCCCGCCCGAATATGCCGCCATCTATGCCCGTTTCGTCGACCTGATCGACGCGCGGCATTCGCTGGTGGACGTGCAGCCGCTGATGTTGGCCGCGGACGCCTTCCTCGCCGGCGGCCGGACGAGCGTCGAGCCGTTCGAGGAATAGAATGTCCTATGTATCAACGGGCGCGAAACGAATTCAGTGGCGCACCTGGACCATATTGGAGAGCCGGCCGGCTTCGAGGCTGGCCGGTGCGATGGGTCTCCAGTCGATCCTTTCGCTTTTGCGTTCGCGCCACACCACTCGAAAGCCGCGCGGCACGCGCTGCCAGATTCCGCCGCGGCCGATCATTTCGCAGCCGCAGCCGCGGCAGCGGCTGAAATAATAGCCGTCGTTCCAGATCTGGCTGGGCACGGCCTTGTGGTGGGCCAATCGGCACAGGATCGACATCGGGCGTCTCCTGAAGAAGCCGCCA
>DATFHP010000090.1:0-3961 GCA_035248285.1 Allosphingosinicella sp.
GTGCGCCGCGCGCTGCACCTGTGCGGTCGCGAGCACAGGCCGCTCGCGCAGGAGCGGATCGGCGTCACGCGCCGGATCGTCTACGCCGCCGACCCGATCGCGCCATTGCCCGAAGCCGCCGCCGCGGCGCTGCGCGCGGGCGCGCTCGCCTTGCTCCATTCGCCGCGCGCGGCCGCGCATTTCGCAATGCTCGTCGACGCCGCGGCGATGCCGCGCGCAGGCCTGCGCATCGCCGCGATCAGCGCCGCGGCGGCGCAGGCCGCCGGCGACGGCTGGGCCCAAAAAGCCGCCGCACCGCGTCCGAGCGACGAGGCATTGCTGGAGCTTGCCGCCAAGCTGTGCGAAACTGGCGCCGGCGTCGCGACGGGAAAAGCGGGATGAGCAGCGATTTCTATGAGGCGGAGGAGAGTGCCCGGCGGCCGCGGGCGCTGTTCTCGATCCTTTTCCTTCCCTTGCTGGCCTTTGTCGCCGGGATCGCGGCCATGGGCTGGGTGGTCGTGCATTGGACGGGCGCGGCCTCCTTCATCGGCGTCCGGCCTGCGCCGGCCGTCGCTCCGGATCTGCCCAGGCCGGCGCCGCCGCTCGAGCGGCTGGCCGGCGCGTCTCCGGCGCCGGTGGTGCGTCCGATGGTCGATGCCGCGACCAGCCGAAGGGTCGACCAGATCGAGGCCAAGCTCGCCCAGATCGACACGCAGACGCGCGCCGCGGTCGGCAATGCCGATCGTGCCGAGGGCCTGCTGATCGCCTTTGCCGCGCGGCGCGCGCTCGATCGCGGCGTTCGGCTCGACTATCTCGAAGGCCTGCTTCGCCAGCGCTTCGGCGCGACGCAGCCCGAAGCCGTGGCGACCATTCTCACCGCATCGCGTCAGCCGGTGACGCTGCAGGAACTGCAGGAAGGGCTCGACAAGGTCGCGCCCGACCTTACCGGCGGAGGCCCGCAGCAGGGCTGGTGGGGCGCGTTCAAGACCCAGCTTGGCGACCTCGTCACGATCCGCAAGGCCGGCGTGCCCTCGACGATGCCCACCGAGCGGCTGTCGCGCGCCACCGCCCGCCTCGAAGCGGGACAGGTCGACGTCGCGCTCACCGAGGTGATTCGGATGCCGGGCCGCGACAAGGCGCGCGACTGGATCGCGGCCGCGCGGCGCTATGTCTCCGCGCGCCGGGCCTTGGACGTGATCGAGACGGCCGCCCTCCTCGAACCGCGCGTGCTCGCGCCGATCGGACGCCCGGCACCGGCGCCGATCCCGGCCGGGATCAAGGGAACCGGCTGAGGTGCCAGAGAAGTGATAGCGGTCCTGGTGGCACTGGTCTCAGCGGAGGCAACCGAGCCGTCGCCGCCCACGAAACAAGCGCTGCGCACCATTACGGCTAAATGTAAGGTTCCGGCCCGTTGGCTGCGTTTGCGCAAAGACGGAAGTGTTCAAATCCGCCTACCCGCCAACCCCCGATATGAGGATGTTGATTGTCTTTTGGCCAAGCTGAAAGCTTACAACGTTACGAACCTCGGTTTCGTCGGCAACGAGGCTGGGCAATGACGGTTTGTAAACTAGGCAATCGCCTTTTGCTTCCAGAAACAAAAGGGGCTTCGACCAGCTCAGCCCGAACGGGGTTATGATTTCACCTCTAGGGATGGCCTTCAAAGGCCGCCGAGCGCCCGCAAGATCGTCCATTCGCCCGGCCGTACCGGGCTGACCGAAAGCCGCGACTGCCGGATCATCTCGAGCGCCGTGAGGCGGGGATCGGCCTTGATCGCCTTCAGCGTCACCGGCGCCGCGAGCGGCTCGACCGGCTCGACCTGCACCGAAGCCCAGGCACCGTCGGCGCCGTCCGGACGCCAGGCCCGGGCGATGCGCATCACGCCGACCGCCGCCTTGTCGGTGCCGCTATGGTAGAAGAGCGCCTCGTCGCCGGGCTGCATCGCCTTCAGATGCAGCCGTGCGGCCGGGTTGCGCACCCCGTCCCATTCGGTCGCGCCGTCGCGGACGAGATCGTCCCAGCTGTAGGAGCCCGGCTCCGACTTCATCAGCCAATAGGCCATGGCGCACCTCCGCTTGCCTTCGGCGGAAGCGATGCGCCGCGGCGCGCGCAATGGTCAAGACGCCGGTTTGCCGCCCATGGAATTGTCGCCCATGTCTTAGGCACGGTCCTGTCACCTATGTGTCCGGTACGGACACTCTCGGGTACGCGTGAGCTGTTCAAGGGTGAGGTCCCTTCTATCGCGAAGAACGCCGCCTATCCATTCATCGTGAATTTCGTTGGTCCATTTTGCCCGGAAGAGCGAAGCGGCCGCCAACTCGATTAACAGGTCGCGCAGTGGAGCCGGGTAGAGAACACACGCATCATATATGACGGTGTAGCGCGAATGCTTAATAGCCCATCCCCAGATCCTGAGCCTGCTTGGTCAACTCATCAAGGGCGGTCCGACGCTTGCTTTCCCGCTTGATGCGATACTCCTCGAGGTCCTTGAAAAGGACGCGCCGATGCGTTCCCACCTTGTGGAACGGCAAATCCTTGTTCTTGAGCAACTTGATGAGGAATGGTCTGGAGACGCCCAGGAGATTGGCTGCCTCCTGCGTCGTCAACTCGGCGTGGATGGGAATGAGCGTCACGGCATTCCCATTTCCCATCTCGGTGAGAATGTGAACCAGGAGCGGGGTAACCGCCTTTGGCAGCTGCAGATTGGTCCCATCCTCCAACTGAACCGTAATGGCACCCCTGCTCGATCGGGACAGCTCTCTGCTAGCCGTTGCCGCAAGCTCGGAATCCGTTTCGTCCGGCACCACGGGGGCGCCTTTAGGCTCGGTCAAATCTGTCATGTGAAGCGGGTCCTTCGTGGTGCGGCTGCTATGAATCACCTTTCTTACAAACGCAATATCCGAAACGGAGTGCCCGTAGTTTTGAGCTTGTTCGTTGCCTAAAGGACTCACTTTGAAAGCGAAAAGGTATCTTGGGATTGGGCATATTATCTGGGTGCCCGGTAAGACCGCTCAGCGCAGCGCCGCCGTCCGATAGCCGGGATCGCGGGCGTCGATCGCGGCCTGCCAGACCCGCAGGACGTTGCCGCTCCACAATTGCTCGATCTGGTCGGCGGAATAGCCTCGGCGCCTGAGTTCGGCCGTCACGTTCGGCAGCTCGCTCACATCCGACCAGCCGTTCACCCCTCCGCCATGGTTGAAATCCGACGACAGGGCGACATGTTCGATCCCGATCCGCCTGACGGCGTAATCCACCGCGTCGACAAATTCGGACAAGCTCGCTTTGGGCTCCCTGCCGACGATCTCGTGATAGCGCTTGTCATATTCGGCCTGCCTGTCGGTCGACAGCGCGGCATTTCCGGCGCTCGACAAGCCGAAAGAGCGCTGCAGATCGCTTACCGCCTTCAATGTGGCCGGCGACCGCGCGTGCAGATAGGCGCCATAGGCGTTGATCGCGACGACTCCGTCCTTCGCCTTCAGCGCATCGAGCTGCGCGTCGCTCAGGTTGCGGCTATTGTCGACAAGCGTGCGTATCGCGGAGTGGCTGGCGATGACGGGGGCACGGCTGAGCGCGAGCACCTGATCGAATGCGGCATCGGAAAGCTGCGACACGTCGATCAGGATGCCGAGATCGTTGAGCCGTTTCACGGCCTCCCTGCCCAGCGGCGAGAGACCGCCGTTTTCGACGATGCGATCGCCCCACGCCAGCATCGGACGCGAGGAATCGGCGAACTGATTGTGCCCGGCGTGGACGAAGCCGAGGATCCGCACGCCGCGGGCATACCATTGGTCGAACGCGTCGAGATCGTCGCCGAGCGGCCATGCATTCAGCATGCTTTCGATCACCGCGAAGCGCCCCGATTTGGCTATGGCGCGCACGTCGGAAGGAGACAGCGCCAGCGCGGCGCGCGTCGGGTTGCGCTCGACGATCGCGTGAATCGCCCTGTCACGCGCGCGAAGCGCCGCCTGGGCGTTGGCGAGCGAGG
>DATFHP010000091.1:0-32202 GCA_035248285.1 Allosphingosinicella sp.
CACTAGTGTCCGGGAAGTGGGGTGGGATAGGTTAGTTAACCCACTGATCCCGAGGCGAAAAGGTGTATTTTGAAGCTGTCATCGATTTGAACTTCGTGTGAGCGTGTAGCTTGTGCTCCGGCGCTGGTGGGAGTCGGGGCATGCACGAGGGGAAGATCGTCTTTTCGCAAGTGATGGATCACCTGCCGCACCACCGCTTTCGGCGATGCGTGGAGCGGTTCCGGGGCGATCGTTCGATCAAGAGCTTCAGCTGCCAGGACCAGTTGCGCTGCATGGCCTTTGCCCAGCTGACCTATCGGGACAGCCTGCGCGATACAGTCACTTGCCTCAATGCGCAGCAGGCCAAGCTCTATCACATGGGCATTCGCGGCAAGGTCCGCCGCAGCACCCTTGCCGATGCCAACGAGCGGCGCGATTGGCGGCTTTATGCTGCCTTTGCGCAAATCCTGATCGCTGAGGCTCGGCGGCTCTACGCTCGGGACAGCTTCAGCGCCGAACTCGAGAACGCTGCTTATGCTTTGGACACCACCACGATTGATTTGTGCCTGTCGCTGTTTCCCTGGGCAAAATTTCACCACAACAAGGGTGCGGTTAAGCTCCACACGATGATCGACCTGCGCGGCAACATCCCGGTTGTCGTGCACATCGACGACGGCAAGTCCTACGATACCGACCTGCTAGATGTGATCGTGCCCGAGCCCGGTGCGGTCTACGTCATGGATCGCGGCTTTGTGGACCTGATCCGTCTTTACCGCCTGACCAAGGCCGGCGCCTTCTTCGTGGTGCGTGGCAAGAATAACCACAAGTTTCGAAGGATCAGCGCGCGCAAGGTCGATCGCGGCACCGGCGTTATCTGCGATCAGACCGTCGCATTCGAAGTGCCCCAAAGCGCCAAGCGCTATCCCGCCCGCCTGCGACGCGTGCGCTACCGCGATCCCGAGACCGGCAAGACGCTGCTCTTCCTGACCAACAACTTTGAACTACCGGCCGTCACGATCGCCGATCTCTACCGCTGCAGGTGGCAGATCGAGCTGTTCTTCAAATGGATCAAACAGCACCTGCGGATCAAAAGCTTCTTCGGCACCACCGAAAACGCCGTGAAGACCCAAATCTGGATCGCCGTGTGCGTCTATGTCCTCATCGCCATCATCAAGAAACGCCTCAAACTGACTGTCAGCCTCTACACAATCCTGCAGCTGATCAGCGTCACCACCTTCGAAAAAATCCCAATCAATCAGCTGTTTAGCCAAACAGCTCACGCAAACCAAGATCCACCTTCGCCTAACCAGTTGAATCTATTCGACAATTAACCGGACACCAATGATTGTGTCCCCGAGTTTAGGTGCGGGGCGCCATGTCCCGGCGGCCGCGGTCGCCGCGGCTATGCCGGCGCAATATTGTCTTGATTGCTGAAGGTGACTGTGTTGTCCTGACCGCCTACGGGAGACCGACACGCCAGGCCGGCCGCTCGGACAACTGGCGGCGGACTGACCGATGCGACCCGTATCGGACATGGAAGGCTGATGGCGTGAGAGCGGCGACAGGAGGCCGGGGCGGGGCGGGGCCGATCATCCGAAGCGGCGGGCCGCTCGATTCCCTCGATGCCGCCTGGGAGAAGTTCGTCTCGGGCGAATCCGGCGAGACGCTTGCCGCACGATCCCCGATCATCGCTTCCTGGGAGCGGTGCCGCGCCTCTCAGGTCGACCTCTCGACCACCTTTGCGCCGCAAATGGAACGGGACGCGATCGAGGCGCTGCGATACCAGAATCGTGAATTGCTGGCCGCCGCCGCCGAGACCCTGGCCGATGCGGCCGACACCCTGGCCGGAACCGACAGTCTGATGCTCATTACCGATGCGAACGGCGTCGTGCTCGAAGGCGCCGGCGACGGAGCGGCGATGCACGCCGCCGCCGACATCGCGCTGAGCAAAGGCGGTATCTGGCGCGAGGTTGCCGCCGGCACAAACGGCATCGGCACGACGCTGGCAACCGGCCGGGCGATGGCCGTCTATGCCGGAGAACATTATTGCGAGCGCATGAAGCAATGGAGCTGCGCCGCCGCGCCGATCACCGACCCGGTCGACGGCAGCGTGATCGGCGCGCTCAACCTCTCGGTGTGCAAGGCTTCTGCCACCGCGCATATCTTCGCTCTGGCTCTGATGGGGGCGAAACAGGTCGAGCAGTGGCTGACGCGGCGTAGCGAGGAGGTCCATGCGCGCCTCCTCGCCTTCGCGCTCGATCAGGCGCATCTTTATCGCGGCGATGGATTGATCGCTCTCGATGCCAAGGGGCGGGTCGTCTATGCCAGCCGGGCGGCCCGGCGTCGGCTGAGCGAGCGGCTTCGGACCGACGTGCCCGTGTTGGGCAAGGGCAGGCGGCTGTTCGACGATCCGGCAGGGGGGATCGGCGGCCCGCTGTCGGATATTCCTGCCGAATGGATCAAGCCGGCCAAGTTCGACGGCGAGCTCTGCGGCCATGTCATGGTCATTCCATCGGCCGAGCCGGTGCGGACGATCGCCATGCCGCGCGTCGCGTCCGACGACGGGAAAGCCGGCGTCGCGGGCTTCAACGCCATCGTCGGACGATCGCCGCGATTGCAGACGACCATCGCGCGTGCCTGTCAGGTGGCCGCGCTGGACGTGCCGCTGCTGATCGAGGGCGAGACGGGCACCGGCAAGGAGCTGTTCGCGCGCGCGGTCCATGATAGCGGTCGGGACGCGACCGGGCCGTTCGTCACCTTCAACTGCGGCGCGGTCTCCAGGGAGCTCATCGCCAGCGAGTTGTTCGGCTATGCGCGCGGCGCCTTCACCGGAGCAAGCCCGACCGGCCGGGCCGGTCGTTTCGAAGCGGCGAGCGGCGGCACCTTGTGCCTCGACGAGGTCGGAGAGCTGCCGCTCGACCTCCAGCCCTATCTGCTGCGCGTGCTCGAGGACGGGCAGATCTGCCGGGTCGGCGACAACCGGATGCAGCCGGTGAACGTGCGCGTCATCTCCATGACCAACCGCAATCTGCGCGGCGACGTGGAAGCGGGACGGTTCCGTCGCGACCTGTTCCACAGGCTCGCCGTCCTCTCGATCGCGCTGCCGCCGTTGCGCGACCGCGATCGGGATGTGGAGCGGCTGATCGACCACTTCACCCCTCTCGTCGCGGCGCGCCATGGGCGCGACCCGGTCGCGTTCACCCCACAGGCGCGCGCGATGCTGTCGGCCTATTCCTGGCCCGGAAATGTCAGGGAGCTGCGCAATGTTATCGAGCGCGCCACATTGTTCGCCGTCGATGGCGTGGCGGATCTCTCCTGCCTTCCGGAGGATGTGCTTCAGGCGCATGCGATGGCGCCGCGAGACGAGGAGGAAGATGTCGGGCGCATCCGCGACGCGATCGCGCGATCGGCCGGCAACATATCCTATGCCTGCGCGCTGCTCGGCATGTCGCGCAGCACCCTCTATCGGCGCATGGACCGTTACGGCCTCTCTCCAAAGACGTTGCGGCCCTCCATTCCACGCGTGCCGCGCGGCTGATCGCGACGCTTTGGCCGATCAATCGATTCTCAGGGTCCTTTTTCGGTGTGGGCACCAGCCTTGCCCTTTTCGGACAGCGATGGCGCATTTTGGATAGTAAGCCCGCAAGCAGATTTGCTATAAGAAAACAGATAGATTGCATGCCATCTATTTTGCTTGATTGCGAACCTTGCCAAGGCATGACTTCAACATAAAATGGAGGCATAGATGTTTACGAAGTTCTTCCATGCCAATATTGTCGTCAGCAACCTTGAAAGATCCATAAAGTTCTACGAGCAGCTCGGATTCAAGGTGGTCGACGGGCCGTTTGAAATGGACGGCAACGACATCGGCAAGATGCTCGGTTTCCGTTACGCCAATCTGCGGGCCGTGTTCATGCGGCTCGGCGACGATCCCAACGCGACGATGCTGGACGTGCTCGAGTTCCTCGATCCCGTGTCGAAAGAGGCGCCCTATAAGTCCCTCAACAACCTCGGCGTCGCTCGCCTTTGCTTCTCGGTCGACGATGTCGATCAAGCCTATGAGAAGCTGCAGAAGATGGGCGTCGAGTTCGTGTCTCCGCCGGAAATCAAGGAAGGGGATGGTCAGCGTGCGACTATGTTCTGTTTCAAGGACCCGGACGGGACGTTTCTCGAAATCCTTGATTTCCAAGACATATGACAGAAAGTTAACCTTGTGGCATTCGAGGTAGTATAGCGATGATTAGGACTGTAATACTCTATCCAAACACACCAGGTGCAGAGTTCAATCTGGATTATTACATAAAGAACCATATAGAGCTGGTACGATCGTCCTTTGGTGACGCAGTCGTTCGGCTGTCGGTTCATAAGGGCGTAAGCAGGCCAGGCGGTGATCCCGCCCCATTCCTCGTCTCTACCGTAGTCGATTTCCGGGATGTGGATTCAATGACCTCCGGAATGCAAAAGCACGGGGAGGAGATCGCCAAGGATGTTTCAAATTTTACGACAATTACTCCAATAGTTCAGATTGAGGAATCTATTATTTGATGAGTGGCGATCTTTCGGCGCATAGGTGTTAGGAATCCCATGACATCATCTCCAAAGCCGATCTTTTTCGACTATGTCATTGTCGGTGCGGGATCTGCTGGGTGCGTGCTCGCCAACCGGTTGTCACAAGACGAGGACGTAACGGTCTGCCTCATCGAGGCGGGCGGGTCGGACCTCGGCTTCGTCGAGAAGATTCTGACTCGCGTGCCGGCGGGAATTCCGTTCTTGCTGCAGAATCCCAAATATAATTGGGGCTATAAATTCGAGCCGGATTCGCGTTGCGGAGACCGGGCGTTGCTGATGCCGCGCGGTAAGATCCTCGGCGGATCGAGCGCCGTGAACGGCATGATATACGTGCGCGGCCATCGCCTGGACTACGATGGCTGGAAGGCGCTCGGCAATGAAGGCTGGGGATATGACGACGTCCTCCCTTATTTCAAGAAATCCGAGAATTGGCATGGCCCGCCTTCCGAATATCACGGGATCGGCGGAGAACTCGATGTCTCGGCGCCGCGTTCCCCCCATCCGGTAAGCATGAATTACGTCGCTGCGGCCGAGGCGATGCAATGTCCCCGCAACGACGATGTTAACGGCGCAAATCAGGACGGCGCCGGCATCATGCACATGACGCAGCGCAAGGGCGAGCGGATGAGCAGTGCACGGGCATTTCTGCATCCCGTCCGGTCTCGTCCCAACCTCAGGATCATGACCGATACCCGCGTCGACAAAATCCGGTTTTCCGGACGCAGGGCGGTCGGGGTGGCGGCGTGGAACGGCGGCCCGCTGCTGATCGATGCCCGCAAGGAGGTCATCCTGTCCGCAGGATCTATCACTTCTCCCCATCTCCTGCTCCTGTCCGGCGTCGGGCCGGCGGAGCATCTCAAGCAGCATGGAATAGACGTCGTCCACGATCTGCCGGGTGTCGGCCAATCGCTGCAGGATCATATCAACGTCAGCACGTTCTATGGCAGCAACCGCAAGGATCTCTATAGTTTTTCGGGACGCGCTCTTCTCGGCAACGCCTTTGCGCCGTTCAAATATCTTCTGTTCCGCAGGGGGCCATTGACGTCCAATTTTCTCGAGGCCGCGGCCTATGTGCGCAGTCGGCCCGGATTGGATCGGCCCGATCTCCAGATCGTATTCGGTCCCGGGATATTTCCGTTGGAAGGCGCGGTCGACAACGCCGGCAGGCGGAGCGGCTGCACATTCAACATCACCTTCCTGCAGCCCCGCAGCCGGGGGAGCATCAGCCTCCATTCCGCGGATCCGACGGCTGCTCCCCGCATCGTCGGCAACGTTTTGAGCCATCAGGAGGAGGTCGACACCCTCACCCGGGGAATTCGCTGGACACGCCAGCTGGTCTCGTCCGCCGGCCTGAAAATCGACGACATTATCGAGCTGCCGGGAACCGCCGGCCGGGAGACGGACGCGCAGCTCAAGGACTATATCATGAATGTGGGCACCACCTGCCTTCATCCTACGAGCAGCTGTCGGATGGGGACGGACGAGGCGGCGGTTGTGGACGACCGGTTGAGGGTGCGCGGACTGGAAGCGCTTCGAATAATAGATGCATCGGTCATGCCGCATATTCCGTCGGGGAACACCAACGCGGCCACAATCATGATCGGTGAAAAGGGATCTGATCTAATCAGAAGATCTGAACGCTCTGCGGGAAGGCCGCAGCAAGTGGATCCCGACCTCAAGTGATGGATGAGTGAGTACTTTTCAAAACCTGCATCTCCAGATTCCAAGACATTCGATGATAGACAAGGAAACAAAATGGCGATCCGCTCCGCAACCGATATGATCTCTCACCCCGAGCATTTCTTCATAGGCGGTGACTGGGTTTCTCCGTCCGGCGGCGCCACGATCGACGTTATTTCCCCCGC
Organism: Allosphingosinicella sp.; assembly: GCA_035248285.1. Lineage (GTDB taxonomy): Bacteria > Pseudomonadota > Alphaproteobacteria > Sphingomonadales > Sphingomonadaceae > Allosphingosinicella. The sequence goes on from DATFHP010000091.1 coordinate 6,414, forward strand.
GACCGAGGACGTGTTCCTGCGCGTCGCCGAGGCGCAGGCCGCCGACGTCGATCGAGCCGTTGCCGCCGCACGCGAGGCGTTCGATCACGGTCCCTGGCCGCGCATGAGCCATGCCGAGCGCGCCGGCTACCTGCGCGAGATCAGCAAGCGGTTCAGCGCACGCGCCGCCGATTTATCCGATATCTGGACCAGCGAAGTCGGCATCGTTCGCGGCATGAGCGGTATGCTGGTTCCCTTCGCGGGTCATTTGTACGATTATTACGCCTCGCTCGCCGACACGTTCGCGTTCGAGGAACGGCATCCGACCGCTCAAGGCGCAGTCGGCTTGCTTGTTCGCGAGCCGGTCGGGGTGGTCGCCGCCATCGTGCCCTGGAATGCGCCGGTCTTGCTGATCGCGCTGAAGCTCGCTCCGGCTTTGCTTGCCGGCTGCACGATCATTTTGAAGGCCTCCCCGGAAGCGCCGGGCGAGGCCTATGTCATCGCCGAGATCATGGAGGCCGTCGGCTTGCCCAAGGGCGTGGTGAATGTGCTCACCGCCGACCGCGATGTTTCCGAGCTGCTCGTCCGAAACCCTGGTGTCGACAAGGTGGCTTTCACCGGATCGACCGCCGCCGGCAAGAAGATCGCCTCGATTTGCGGCGAACGGATCGCGCGCTGCACGCTGGAACTCGGCGGCAAGTCGGCGGCCGTCGTTCTTGACGACTATGATCTTCAGGCGGCGGCCGGTTCGATCGCCCAGTCCGCGCCGATTATCTCGGGACAGGTCTGCGCCGCGCTCACCCGCGTCATCGTCTCGCGCCACCGGCACGACGCGCTGCTCGAGGCGATGTCGGACAGCTTTTCGCGGATCAGCGTCGGCGATCCTTTCGACAGCACCACCCAGATGGGACCGCTTGCGACGTCGCGGCAGCGCGACCGCGTCGAGCGCTACATCGCGCAGGGCAAGGCGGCCGGTGCCGTGGTCGCGACCGGAGGCGGCCGGCCGCGCCATCTCAACCGCGGCTTCTTCGTCGAGCCGACCGTGTTCGGGCATGTGGGCAATGACATGGCCATCGCGCGCGAGGAGATATTCGGCCCGGTCGTCAGCGTCATCCCCGCCGACGACGAGCGCCAGGCGCTGGAGATCGCCAACGATTCCCTGTTCGGCCTCAATGCATCGGTGTTCACCGACGACGCCGATCGCGCCTATGCGGCCGCCCGCGCGCTGCGCTCGGGCACCGTCGGGCATAACGCGCTCCGCAACGACTTCATGATCGCGTTCGGCGGCTTCAAGCAGTCGGGCATCGGACGCGAGGGCGGCGTGGACGGGCTGCTGGCGTTTCTGGAAGCGAAGACGATCATCCTGGAGGGGGAACCCGCTCATCTGGCTTCGAGCGGGTCCGCATAGGGTTGTCGGGTTGTCGTGCCCGGCGCGCGTTACAATTCGATCCCCAGCCGATAGACCCGGTTGGTATTGCGGCTGAACATGGAATGCCGTTCATCCTCCGAAAAATCAGCGACGATCTCATGATAGGCGTCCAAGTGCCGATCGAAGGAAGCGAAGAGCCTGTCGGTTGGAAAATCGCTCGCGAACAGGCAGCGATGGGCACCGAAGAGATCGATGACCTCCAGCATGAGCGGGCGGACGCGCTCGATGGTCCAGTCGGGATAGATGAAGCCGACGCCCGAAAGCTTGATTGCGACATGCGGCAGGGCGGCGAGCACCTTCAACCCCTGCCGCCATTGCCCGAAACCGTCGGAATCGCTGGCGACCGGCATGCCGAGATGATCGATGATGACCGGAATCTCGGGATGACGTTCGATCAGGGGCGCAAGCCCCGGCATCTGCCCCGGATAGCATTGCAGATCGAACGAAAAGCCATATCGGCCGAGCAGGCCGAAGCCGTTCCGCCATTGATCGTCCTGTGTCAGATCGCGGGGAGTGAAGCTGCGCAAAGGATCGGCATGCCAGTTGACGGTCTGGCGGATGCCCCGGACGCGGGAATGCGCCGCCTGCGCTTTCAGAACCGATGCGACGTCCGGATCGTGCAGCGGCGCAAAGGCAATGATCGCGTTCGGCATCCCCTCTTCGGCGGCTATGCCTTCGAGCCATCTCGTTTCATCCAGAGCGTTCGCCGGATCGGCGGCTGCATCGACATGAACGAAACCTTTGACGTTCCAGCGGCGCGCTTCCGTCAAATAGTCGGGAAGCAGATAATCATGCGCGATCGGCTCGGTGTTGCCGGGCCCTTCGGGGAAGGGAGGGGTGAGCCAAGGATAACGGATAGGACCGCCAAGATCCCACAGATGGACGTGGGCATCGATGAAAGGAATTGGTTCCATTGCCTCTCCAAATGAGCCTGCGCCTTCCCGATCGCGCCCTCGACGCCGGCTACGGCAACGAGCTCAAACTCTACCGCACCGTGCCGCGAAGTAGAAGCTCCGGCGAATCTGCGCGTACGATTTTCAGAAGCCTGGTGCGGGTGCCTCATCTTCAGGCCGCAGCGTCCGAAAGCTTGGTGATGTGCTTTGTCAGGCCGAGACAAGGAGGGAGCCCGAGCCATGCCGGATGCACAGACGGCTGAGCAGGCGGATACGTTCGACTATATCATCATCGGTGCCGGCTCGGCCGGATGCGTCCTGGCCAACCGGCTTTCGGAAGACGGTTCGGTTCGCGTGTGCGTGATCGAGGCCGGTGGGCGCGATCGCAATCCGCTCATCCACATCCCACTCGGCGTCGGCCGATTGCTGCGGGGTGGCAAGTTCATCTGGGACGATTGGACCACCAAACAGCAGGCGGCGGCGCAACGCCGGATTCCATTCCCGCATGGCAAGGTGCTGGGGGGCACCAGCTCCATCAACGGCATGGTCTACATGCGTGGCCATCCCCTGGATTTCGACGACTGGGCCGACGCCGGAAATCCTGGTTGGTCCTTTCGGGACGTGCTGCCCTATTTCAAGAAATCGGAAAACAACGAGGAATTCGGCGACCGCGACCCCGTCTATCACGGCAAGGGCGGGCTGCTGAACATATGCAACGTCGAAAGCTATAATCCTCTGGTCGACATCATGTGCGAGGCAGCGGCCGCGATGCAGATGCCGCTCACGTCCGACTTCAACGGCGCCCGGCAGGAAGGGTTTGGCCGACGCCAGGTGACGCAACGCAACGGTCGCAGAGAGTCAACCGCAACCGCATTCCTGCGTCCTGCCCGCGGGCGCCGCAATCTGACCGAAATCATCGACGCGCTGGTGGACCGCGTAACATTCACGGACCGGCGTGCCACTGGGGTGGAGCTAAGGGCCGGGACGCAATTGCGCCTGCTCAAGGCCCGTCGTGAAATAATCGTGTGCGGCGGTACCATTAACTCGCCGTTGATCCTGATGCGATCGGGGATAGGCGCCGGCGCCGAGCTTCGTCGGCATGGCATCGACCTGGTACACGAATTGCCGGGCGTCGGCCGCAATCTCCAGGACCATGTGTCCGCCCCCGTCCAGCACCTCAGCCCGACCGCCATTCCGTATGGAATTTCATGGCGTTCGATACCGTGGGGGGCGTGGAACGTAATGCAGTATATCCTGTTCCGACGCGGCATTCTCGCCAACAATCTCATTCACGCCGGCGGGTTCTTGCGCACGGAGCCCACGCTCGATCGTCCCGACATTCAGTTCATCCTGGTTCCGGCCTATCTCGTGCCGGGAGGGCGCTTGGGGCATGGTTACGGCTATGCCCTGGTGACGGTGGTATTGCGGCCCAAGAGCCGCGGCGAGGTTTTGCTCGGCGGTGCCGATCCGCAGGCTCCGCCGCGGGTCGACCCGCGTTTTCTTTCGGATCCGGACGATCTCGAATTGTTGCTGCGCGGGTTGAAGCTCAGTCGGACGCTTTTGGCGATGCCCGCCTGGGACAGGGTTCGCGGCAGGGAGCTGCACCCCGGCGCCGACCTGCGCAGCGACGATTCCCTGCGTGACTATATCCGCAAGGCCTGCAGCACAGCGTTCCATCCGATCGGAACCTGCCGGATGGGAAACGATCCCGATGCGGTCGTCGACGCGGCGCTGCGGGTGCACGGCATCCAAGGCATGCGGGTGGTCGACGCCTCCATCATGCCAAGTCTGATCGGCGGCAACACCAATGCCCCGACCATCATGATTGCCGAAAAGGCCGCGGACATGATCCTTGGCCGACCGCCGCTACCTGTTGCTGCCGTCTAATTCGATGGCGCGCAGGGGAGGGCGTCCTTAGAGTCAAGAGCACGTGAAGAAGGAGTGATGAGATGTCCAAGGCGGCTCAATTTCGTTCTCTGCTGGAACGCGGCAGCATGATCATTGCGCCCGGTGCGATCGAGTGCATCACCGCGCGTGCCATCGCTCACGCGGGTTTCCCGGCTGCCTACATGACCGGGGGTGGCACCTCCATGAGCATGGGCTATCCCGACTATGGCCTGATCACCATGACCGAGATGGTGGCCAACGCGAGCCGCATCGCCAATTCAATCGACATTCCGCTGATCAGCGACGGCGACACCGGTTACGGCAACGAACTCAACGTCTATCGTACGGTGCAGGAGTTCGAACGCATAGGGGTGGCGGCGATTCACCTCGAGGACCAGGCGTTTCCGAAAACATGCAGCGTGGTCGAGGGCGCGAAGGTCGAGCTGGCCAGCCGCGAAGATTATATCGCGAAGATCCGCGCCGCGGCAGCGGCCCGGAAATCGAAAGACTTCTGCATCATCGGACGCACCGACGCCTGTGCCGTGGCGGGCCTCGACGAGGCGGTTGAACGCGCCAACCTCGCGCTCAGCAATGGTGCCGATGTCGCTTATGTGGAATCGTTGCAGACAATGGCGGACGTCGAGGCGGTTCCCAAGCGCGTGCGAGGCCCTTGCCTGACCGACATGTCGTTAAGCAACAAGGAGCCGGCGCTCACGCTCGCGGTCGCCGAGCGCTTCGGCTACGCCATCGCCATCCTGCCGGGCGCGGTTCTGAGCGGAATCTTCGAAATCTGCGATCAGCGCCTGGCCGACCTCAAGCAGGGCAAACTTCCGCCTGCCGTCCCCGGTGGGCCGGCCCCCCTCTTCGCTCGCTTTGGTGCCGCCGATTGGGACGCCCGACGCACGGCCTTCCGCGATCCGATCGCGACAGCCGCGGAGTAGGGCTCATAGTGCGCTTCGGCAGAGCGCCATCGCCAATGCGAGACCGCGATCTCGATCTCAGCCCCGCCTGAGAGTCTCCGACGGCAGCTCCCCGAAGCGCGCCCGGTATTCGCTCGCGAAGCGGCCGAGATTCCAATAGCCCACCGACGTGGCGACGTCCGTCACCGATCGGCTGCGGTCTCCCCCTGTGCTCAGCGCCTCGCGCGCAACATCGAGCCGCACGTTCTTCAAATAGCCTCTCGGCGTCGTATTTCGCCACCGACGGAAGTTATAGAACAGCGAACGCTTGCTCATATTGGCGACTTCGGCAAGATCCTCGACCAAGATATCGCGGCTGATATGGGTTCGTATATACTCCTCGATTTTTCGCACATAATAAGGCGGCACTCTTTCGGCTGCCTGATGAAGCATCTCCGAATAGTTGTTCGGCAAGCAATGTAATATGGCGAGATGAACCAGTCTCTCGAAATGGCGGCCTAACCGCCAATTTCCGAAAACGTCCGCCTCCTCGGCATCCCGGTAGATAAGATCGATGATGGCCCCCACAGGCTGCAGCTTTTTGCTGGAAATGGGGGCAGGTGAAAAACAGAGCGGCAAGGTGATATTGGTGTTGAGTTCTTCGCCAAGCGCCTGTTCCAATGCTCCGCGATCGATACGAATTTTTAGAATTTCGCAATGGCCACGTAATCGGACGGAGAATGTGCCAAAGGGGTTGACCGCGAAGGCCTGTCCCCGCTCGGCCACAAACTCCTGGTTATCGATCGATAAGGCGCAACTGCCTGACACGATCTGTTTTAAATAATAGCAATCCAACTCATCTATTGCATCGACACGGAAGTCTCCGTCGCAGTGAATGTCAGATAAATCAATCTGAATACTGCCGAAAGTGATGCAACGGTGAATGAAGGCAAGCTCGGATGCGCTGTGGCTGACTCGGAGTTGAAAGCCCTTAGACGTCCGATAGAAATAGTCGTTGCAATCGTCGTACCCTCTAATCGTCGACACTGTCGGTCCATGATGCCAATGTTGGCGCGCAATGGGCGTATAGTCACGCATATGCACCTCCACGTTTCCCCATAATATGGGGCCGCATAAAACCTTTCACGCCGGCGACGCGAACGGACAATCGGGGGGAGAGGGTAGGGCGGGGCTTGCGACATGACAAGTAGGTTGGCCGGCCTCGGCGGAGCGCCGGAACCGGGCCCGCCGCGCCGGACCGAGCCTCGGGCCCGAGCGGTTCTGATCGGGACGGGAGAGAATGGACGTGCGCATTTGCGTTCACCCGTCCAGGATCATGTCCGCCATCTTTCTGAACAAGGCCGATCGGCGATCCACCAGATCCAGCACCATGTTGAAATGGTTTCTGCCCGGACCGACGTAATTTTCCACGAGCAGGCCTCGCGCGCGCGCCGCATCCGCGAGCTGTTCGTTGCCCAAATGGGTCAGCGGCGGCTCGTCTTCCGCCCGGCCCACGAAAATCGGGTCGACGAGATTGTCTATGCGGGAAATAGGGGAAATGGCTTCCACCTCCTCCGCCTTGATGCCGAGATAGCTCCAGCCTTCGGAAAGATAGAGGGGCGTGGCGTCGAACACGCCGTGGAGCGGCATTCCTCCCTTGAAGATGCTTCGGGGCAGGCCGAATTCGGTCCAATCGGTCGTGAGCAGATAGGCGGCGATGTAGCCGCCCGCGGAACCGCCGCTGACATAGATCCTCTCCCGGTCTATTCCCAGCTGCTGCGCATTTTCGTAAATCCATTTCGCCGCGCGCTGCGTATAAGACAGAAGTTCTGCCAGCGACGCGCCGGGAGCGAGCGGATAGCCTGGCGAGATGTAAGCGATTCCCTCGGCATTGAAGGCCGGCGCGGCAAAGGCCATGTCGTCCTTGCTCAGCAGGCTGAACCCCCCTCCGTGGAAGAAGATGAACGCCGGAGCGCCGACGCCGACGTCCTTGTTGTAAAGGTCCAGCAACCCCCGTTCATGATCGGCGTACCGAAAGGTCTTGGGCGCACTGATGCGGAGCGCGTCCTCATTGTGCCGGGTAAAATCCGAGATCAGCTCTTGCCAATTGGGAATGGTCAATTTGGGATCGAGGGCGCTCCAGATTTCCGGAACCTTGTAACCCATATATTCGCCTTGTTCCGACTTGCTGATGGTCTGTTCGGCCGACATCCGTTTCCTCCTTGGCTGGATTCGCTCTGTTGATCCCGTCCAATGCGCTTGCGCGCCGGCGCCGCACCGCCGCCTTTCGGCTCGCGGGGGCGCGCATCGCGACTGTCGGCCAAGCCGGCCTTCGCCGCTGCTGCTTTCCCGCAGCCGATAGTTCGATCCTGCAATGTTGCCCTGAATTCAATGTACAAAGGCCCCCGCAGCACGCCGCGGCCGGGCCTGACCCGGTGCTCAAAGAATTCTCCTGAATCGCGGAAACGGAAGAAGGCGCCTACACCAGCGGCGCCAGACGTTCGCTGCTTCCGACCAGTGCCTTTCCGTAGAGCTCATAGCCGAACATGTCGGTGACCATGCCGTGACTGGTGGATACGTTGACGTCGCGCCACATGCGTTGCAGCGGGCTGGCTTCGGCGAACGTCGACGTGCCGTGCGCGTGAGTCAGGATTTGCATGGCGTCGCGCAGCAGCTCGGTTGCCAGGCCCAGCGTCGCGCGTATGCGGGTCCGATTGACATAATTTATCTGAACGTGCCGAGCCGCGGCCTCGTCGGTTTCGCGAATCAGATCCACCACCACCGTCCGCGCGGCGTTGAACTTGACCGCCGCTTCGGCGATTTTCATCTGGAAGCCGCCGGATACGGACTGCGAAGGGTGGGTACTGTAGGTAATTCCCCGCTTGTGGGCGAGGCCCAATACATATTCCAACGCCGCTTGGGTCACACCGATCGGAGCCGCAAGCAGACCGATTTCAACCGCGGGACCATAAGTGACGCCGGAGAGCCGCTCGTTGCGATAGGGGGTGGCCGGCTCGCCCGCCACTGCCTTGGTGACCGAAAGAACGCGATGCTCGGGCACAAAATAATCTTCCAGCCGCAAGGAGTTGCTTGCGGTTCCCCGCATGCCGACGACGTTCCATGTCTGCTCGATCACGCCATCCGCGACCGGGACCAGGCCGTAGAATACCTCCGGCGGAGAAGAGGACGTATCCGGCATCGCCAGCATCGCCCAGCCCGCATGCTCGACGCCTGACAGATAGGACCAGCGGCCGGTTATGCGAAACCCGCCGTCGACACGAACGACCGCGTCAGGCTTCGATTGCGAGGCGCATCCGCCCACATCGGGATTGCTTCCCCAGACGTCTTGCTGGGCACGCTCGCCGAACAGGCTGATCATCATCGACGTTCCAGCGACGATCCCCGCCATCCACGCCGTCGATCCGCACCCCCGGCCCAATGTCGCGGAGACGGCCATCGAGCATTGGAGCGACTGCTCCTCTCCGCCGAGACGCTTGGGAACATATAGTCGTATGAGCCCGGCATCGGCCAGTTTCTTGAAGGTATCGGGCAATACGTGCCCGGTGCGATCGACCTCCCCGGCGCGCTCGGCCAACATCGGCACCAGCGCTTCGGCGTTGGCGACCAGCGTCAACGCCTCGTCATCGAGCCCCTCGAGAAAGGGATTTTTGCCCAGATCAATGGGGGGATGGGATGCTGCCGACATGATCCTTTGATTCTCCTGTAAAAAGGGGGATTGGCTAAACACAGCTCAGAGGAATGATGGAATTCTTCACCTATGGTGGACGGTCGCCCCGACGGCTCCGCAGCATGAGACCGCGAAACCCCGGCCAGTTTTAGCAATTCGTCCGGCTGGCCCTGCGATCTCGTCGTTCGCAAAGCCCTCGATCAGGCGGGCAAGGCGCGCGCTCTTCAGTCTTGAGGCGGCTGATCCCAGGGCATCGGCATGTGGCCCCCGCCGGGCGCCTCGACGATCACCGGACCCATAGTGAAGAAGCCGTAACCGGTGAGCGGTTCGTCGCCGATGCTGCTGAGCTGGTGCACCTCATTGGGTTTCAATGTGACGATCGAGCCCGGCCCGAACTCGATGCGCTCATCGCCACAAACGCACACGCCTCGTCCGCTCACGACGACGACGACCTCCTCGCAATCATGCTGGTGCATCGGCGTCGATTGGCCTGGATCGATGGTTTGCAGCCAGACTTCGCCCTGCTTCACGCCGTTCGTCGCCCCGGCCAAGGTGCGATGCGTCGCTCCGGGAAGCTCGAGGAGAGGAAGATCCTTTATATTGACCACCTGCATGTTGCGCTCCTTGTTCAGCCAGCCTTGTTTCATCTTGCGCGGTGCCGTGGGCCGCGCCCTTCGATCATCCGCTTTCAATTCCACCCTCCGGTCGGAACGCCACGAGATGGGCGCCGCCCAGTGTGGCGAGTCAGGTCACATGATATCCGCCGTCCACGTCGACGATCGCGCCGGTCATGAAGCTTCCCGCGACGGGGGAAAGCAACAGCAGGACAGCGCCGATCAGTTCCTCCGGATTGCCGATCCGCTTGATGAGATGCAGGTTGGCGACCATCTCGCGAGCGCCCTCGATGGTCGCGGCAACCTTGTTGAACTGGGGCGTATCCATGCCGCTCGGCGCGATGGCGTTGACGCGGATGCCCCGATCCGCCAGCTCGATGGCCCATAGGTTCGTAAGATAGTTCAACCCCGCTTTCGTCGCGCAGTAGAAACCTTCTCCCGGAGTCGGCTTACGACTTCCCGCCGTGGACACGTTGAGGATCGCGGCGCCAGGCCTTGCCGCCAGATGAGGCAGCGCCGCCTGGGTCATCAGATAGGGGGCGATCAGGTTCAGCTCCATCATCTGCCGCATGTCCGACGGAACGGTCTCTCCCAATAGGCCAAGCCGATTGACCCCGGCATTGTTGACCAGAAAATCGATGCCTCCGAACGTCGATACCGCCTTTTCGACGATCTTCTGCGCGGCGCCCTCTTCGGTCAGGTCGGCGGAAATCCAGGCCGCCGCAGGGCCCAGCGTCTCTGCCGCCTGTCGCAGGAGCCCCTCGCGGCGAGCGACGAGGAGAATGTTGGCGCCATTTTCAGCAAGCGCCTTCGCGATGGAGAACCCAATTCCCTCGCTGGAACCGGTGACGATCGCCACCCTGCCGGAAAATCCGTCCAGGCGAATGCTCATGCGAGCCGTTGTCTTTTCATGTGGCGCTCCGTTGATTCGGCTACGATAACGAGGCGTAAGACGCCGACGCTACGCCGAGCGGCGCAACGGTTGTATAATGAGCGCCAATCTGCCGCGCGGCCTGGCTGCGGATGCGAAAGCTCGAGCTGGAGGCGTCTCCAATGAGCAAAAAGCGTTTACCGGCATGCCGCAAGGACCGCGGACTTGCATGCAGCGGAAAGCCTCGAAAAACGGGCCGACGTGCGATCCGGGATGATCGACCGCGGCGGCTATATTCACCCGTCGAGCCGCCGGCATGCCTCGGCGGTCGCGTCGCCTTGGCTCAGCGCGGTCTGCAGCTCACGCCAACTCCCGCTGGTTCCCCCGGGCGTTCGCTGCATGCCCTTGGGTGCCCGGCTCCACGGGTTTTCCCTGCACCATCTCCACGATCTTTCGCGACAGATCCGACGAGGGATCGGCGAGCGTAAAGGCGAAGTCGAAATGGTTCTTGCCCGCTTCGACATAGCGTTCGACCGGAATTCCGGCAGCCTTCACCTTTTCCACCAGCTGATCGCTCAATTGACCGATGAGCGGCGGATCGTTTTCGGCCCAGGCGACGAGAAGAGGGGAGGACATTTGCGAAACGTGCCTGACCGGCGAGAATGCCTCGACATCGGCGTCGGTGAGCCCGACATAGGCACGCGACTTCTGCAATTTTATCGGCGTAAGATCGTACACGGTGCTTAGGAGTATGCCCCCCTTGAAGGGCATTTTCGGCAGGCCGTAGGCGGACCAGTCGAGCGTCAGCAGATGGGCGGAGAGATGGGCGCCGGCCGAAGCGCCGCCGACGAAGATCCTGTTACGGTCGATCCCCAATTTATCCGCGTTGCGATACACCCAGATGACGGCGTCGCGGCAGGCGGACGTGATCTTGGCCATCGGAGCATTCGGCGCGAGCGGGTAGTTGGGCGACAGATAGGCGATGCCTGCGCCATTGAGGACCGGCGCCATGAAGGCCATGTCCTCCTTGCTTCCCAATTGCCAGCCTCCCCCGTGGAAGAAGATGAGCGCCGGGGCGCCGGCCGGAAGGTTCGTCGCATGAACGTCGATCAGGCCTCTTTCCCCTTCGGCATAGGAATGGGTGGTCGGCGGATCGGCGGCGCGGGCAGCGCTGCCCAGCTTCTGCATTTCCGCGAAGACTTCTTCCCAATTGGACGACAAGGCCCTCGGATCTCCCGCAAGCTCGAGCTCGTCGAACGTGTAACCTAGATAGACCTTCTTCGACGAAGGCGCCTCCGCTGCCGGAGGCTCGCGGGACGGCAAATCATAGGCCAAGGGCGCTTGCAGCACGCCGCGATCCACCACGATCTTGTCGTCGAGCGCGATCGTGCAATTGCGCATCGGAATGTCGAAATGACCGAGCGTGTGGCGGCCGGCCGCCTCGTTCGCCCCGCTCGACCATAGGAAGTTTCCGGCGAACGCGCGCAGCTCCGCCCCGTTCACGTCGTTCTTGTCGTACATGATCAGGGAATCCCACCGTGCGCCCGGCGTCATGCCCCAGCCCATATGCGACATCGCAAAGGCCTCGCGGTCTCCCCACGCCGAGAAATAGGAGCGCATCAGCTCGGCATCGAGCGAATCGCCGTCGATATCCGTGATGTAATCGTCCTCGATCGTGAGACTGACCGGGTCTTCGATATAGCGCTTGAAGGTGAGGTTGATATCGCCCCGGTTGAGGACGATGCGGCCGTTGACCGTGCGCGCATTGGGATAAAAGGCGATCAGCGCCCCCGGTGCGGAACCGACCTTATGGGGTCGCGCCGCATTGCCCCAGCCTCCGACCGGCTGGATATTCTCGATCCGGATGGTCAGATCGGTTCCGGCATCGGACGTGACCCGCATCGTCTTGGCCTCGTCGAGCATCTGCATGCCGAGCACCACATGCTCCTGCCAGCGCGGGTCATAGCGGACCCGCTCGAACACTTCGGGATGCTCGTTGCTGACGCTTAGAAGGCGGGCGCCGCCCGCCAGGATTTGCGGCAGCTCCGGCGCATGGAGCAGCATCTCGACAGTCATGTCGATGACGACGTCGGCGCTGGCCAGCGCCTTCAGCGCCGCCTCCTGCCCATTCATCGCGTTCGTCGAGCCGGTCGAACGAACCACCACGTCGACCGTTTGCCGCGGCGTCGGAATGATCACATGGAACGGCCTTGCGCCGATCTGATGGAGCGCGAGCTCGGCAAGCTTGACGTTCTGCTGCCGCGAGAGCGTCTCGGAAAGAATCGCCACGGATTCGCCCGCGCGCACCTCGCTCGCTTGGAACAAGCTGACGAAGGTATCGATCCATTTGCCTTCGATGCCGGCTGCAATCATCGGAGCCTCCTTTCCTCGTCGGGCGCGATCGCTCGGAGCGGGGAAGCGACCGGGTTGAATCGCTTCCCGCTCAATTTTCGCAGAAAATAATGCGGCAACAAGGCGTTTTCGGGCGTCCGGACCGGATCAAAAGCGATAGCTCAAGGTGATGCCGTAGGTGACGGGCATGGCGGCTATGCGATTGATGGTGTCGGAGAGCCTGAGCACATTGACCCAATAATATTTGTTGGTGATGTTGCGGCCCCAGATCTGCGCCCGCCACTTCTCCCATTCCACGCCGGCGCGAAGATCGATCGTGGTATAGCTCGGCAACGTGAACTCCGGACGATCGCTGAACTGCGCGTTGCTCTTGCTGCGATGAACGACCGAACCGCCGATGAAGGCCTGCGCCGTTCCCGAAATCGGGATGCCATATTCGGCGTCGCCGATCATCTGCCACTTCGGCGTGTTGGGGAAGGCTTCCCCGACGAACGTGGTCGTCGCGCCGGTCACAGCGTCGATCGGGATGGCCGGATCTTCCTGCACCCGCGAGTTGACGTAGCTCACACCCCCCTGGAGGCGAAGGCGATCGATCGGCCGCGCCGTCACCTCGAACTCGGCGCCCCATACCCGCGATTTGGGGATGTTGACCAGCTTGGGCAGGTTGCCGAACGGGAAAATATTGGCGACGCCAACGAGCTGCTTGTCCTTGTAATCGTAATAATAAATGGCGCCTGAAATGTCGACCTGGCGGCCGAACGAATGTTTGGCGCCCGCTTCATACGCCATCACCGATTCCTGGCCGATCGGATCGAACTCCGAAGCCGTGACGCCGGGCGGGGTCGAGAAGGTGCCGGCCTTATATCCCTTGGCGGCATAGACGTAGAGCAGGCTGTCGTTGTCCGGCTTCCAGTTCAGGCTGGCACGCCAGGACACATTATTTTCCTTCAGCTTATTGAACACGTGAACCGGCTTGAACAGCAGTGCCGGGTTTGTCGTGGTATCGTTGAGCGTCAGGCAGCGGTCCGGCCCCATCACCGATGGAGAGCCCGAAAACAGCTCCGACAATCCAAGGAACCCGAGCGCGGCAGGCTCACCGAAGGTTCCAGGACCATTGTCCCGGATGCAGCCCTCGAACTGACGCGTCTGCTCGGTGTAGCGCGCCGAGACCTGCGCCGTAAGCTGATCGGTCAGCTCATAGTCGACGCTTCCGAACACGCCCCAGATCGTCGGCTGCTGGTTGAAGAGGTAGGCGGTGGTGTCCACGAACACGACTCCCGCCCCTCCGGTCCCTTGCCTGGGAAGGACACCGTTCGTCGCTTCGTTGCGTATCGCGCTCGACTCGTTGGCTATATCGCGCTGAAAGTTGCCGCCGACCATCCACTTCAGGCGGTCGGTCGTTCCGGCAACCCGGAGCTCCTGGGTGAAGGAGGTCAGCAGGCCGGGGTGCGAGTAGGTCGAGAAATTTTCGAACGCCATGCCGTCGGGGTCGAACGGCTGGCTCACCTTCAGCCTGGAATAAGCGGTGATCGAAGTCAGTGTCACCTCGTCGGAAATATTCCAATCGCCGCGCAGCGCGATCATGTAGAAGGTGTTGTCCTTGTGCCCGATTCCCGGGGTCCAGTCGGCCGAGCGCGCATTGTCGAGGCGGATAGGCGCTGCGTTCAGGGCGTCATAGACGAACTGGTTCAACGGATTTGGCGTGGGAACCGCGAACGCGATCTGCTGCAGCTGGGTCGCGGCGATTTCGGAATTCTCCTGCCAGCCGCTGAGATTCAAGGTGAAGCTCAGCGTCTCGGACGGCGTCCAGTCGAGCAGCAGCCGACCGTTGTAGAATTCCTTCTTGCCCCAACGATCGTCCGGCCGCGTGATGCTCTTCTGCCAGCCGTCGGCGAATTCACCCCGGACTGCCAAACGCGCGCGCAACGTGCTGCTCAGCGGCCCGCTCAAGAACCCTTCCGCGTCGACGGCGTTGAAACGACCATAGCTCACGCGCGCGCCGGCGGACAGTTCCGGTGTCGGTTTGGCGGCGATATAGTTGATCGCGCCGCCGGTCGAATTCTGCCCGAACAACGTGCCCTGCGGCCCCTTCAAGACCTCTACCCGCTCGAGATCGAGCGTCGCGCCCCGCGTCATCAGCACATAGGGCATCGGCACCTGATCGAGATAGGTCATGACCGACGGCCCGGCGCCGAACGCGCCGTCAAAATAGCCGATGCCGCGGATCGTCAGGATCGGCGTGCCGTAATTCGATTCCTGATAGGTGAAGCCGGGCACCAGCTTCGACAGCTGCGAGGTTTCGGTGATACCCCGATTGGCGAGCTGATCGCCGGAAGCCGACGTGATCGAAAGCGGCACATCCATCAGCCGCTCGGTCCGCTTCTGGGCGGTGACGACGATTTCGTCGAGGGCATTTTCGCGTGTCGACGCATTTTGCGCTGGTGGGGCTGAAGTTTCCTGGGCAGCCGCCTGGGTTCCCACGAGCGACAGGGCCGAGCCCGCAAGCAAAATCGATACGGTTTTTCTGGTGAAGAACATTGCTGAACACTCCCCCTCGCGGCCATTGGTTTTCATGGTTGTGGCGCGCACTTGATTTGGCGACGATAAACTCAGCGTGAGACGCCAAGCTATGCCCGGTCGTGCAAGCGCTGTCCGGCGAGTGCCAAATCTGCCGCGTGCTCTGCTACGGCTGCCGGAGCCTTGGCCGGGCCCATTTCCGATGAGCGGAGGTCGTTTGCCGGCAGCTTATCGCCGTTCACGTGACTTTGACGACGGAAGCGGCATATTTGGAAGCGCGAATGACATCCCGCCCCAATAGTGAAATCACAGCTCGACTTCTTGAACGGGATGACCATCCAGCCGTGCATTTCTGGCCTTCGAAAATGCAATAGATACGAAAACCATCGTTATGACCAATAGCAGCAGCGTCATTCCAGTATAGGTCGCGCCATAGGTGCCCTGCCATCCCACCGCGGCCGAGGTGCAGTATAGACCGAACGACTGGCCCAGGAGCTGGGCACTGCCGCACAACAAGGCGGCACGGCGGCTCGGATCGACCAATTCGAGGAACGGAATATGGAAGGATATCCCCAAGGTAAGTCCAAAGCAGTACAGAAACCCGGCCACGACAAACAGTGACGACACGCCCGTCAGCATGATCGTCGCACCGGCGGCCAATCCGACGGCGGCGCATGTCACGAGTGTCGCCGGGGGGGCCAAACGCCGAGCCTGTGTCGCGGCAAGCCCGCCGAGCATCTGGGCCGCAAACCCGGCGGACACGGTGTAGTTTGCGATACTTGCGGTAAATCCGGACGCCGTCGCCAAGGGGATTATATAAACCCAAATCGACAGTCCCGCGCCCATGTATAAAAGAACCAAGAGGAGGCCGAGGACGCCGGCTGCGGGGGGAATCCAGCCATGACGCGACGCTGGAAGCTCGGATAATTTGGACGGTATGGCGAGAATGGCGACAGTCGCCAACAATATTAAGGCCGCCACGGCCTGAAACCCGGCCGCGACGCCAAAGTCGGGCAGCAGCCAATATGAAAGAACGGTAGAAAGCAAAAGAGCGGTGATCGATTGGCCGGTCACATACATGCCGATGAAACGTGCCGGCCATTCGACCCGCGCGGCCATGCTTATGAGCAACCATATCGACATGCCTGCCGCCAAGCCGCTCGCCAGTCGGGCGAAGATGATCTGCGGCCCGGCGAGGAACGACGTCGCGATGTTGGCGGCAATGCACAGCAACAATGCTGCCGCCAGAATGGGTTTCAAACGCACCGGCCGCAGCCAAGCGCCCGCGCAAAAGGCCGTGAACGCCATGCCGAGTTGCTCGGCGGTCGCGGCTTGACCGAGTTGAACCGTGTTTATCTGGTGCTCTCGGACGAGCGCGCCCAGCAGGACCGGTTGCAAGGTGGCCGGCATCATGGTCGCCATGACCATCGCGATGACCATGAGTTGTTGGATTAGAGAGTATCGATCAGGATCCGTCTGCGCGACCATCAATTGCCTCCCACCGAAATAACAAGGACACAGAATATCAAGACGTGAAGCGATTGCCGGACGCGCGAACCGCCATCCGGCCTTGCCCGCCGGCCGCGAGGTCCAGTGTCGGCTTGGCGGCGACATGGTTGATCACGACCTCGGCCGAATCCGCGAACAAAATCGATATGGGTTTTCCGGTGAAAGACATCGCTGAACCTCCCCCTTGCGTGCCATCGGACTTCGTGGCGTGGCGCGAACTCGATCTGTCTCCGATAACTATCCTTGAGATGCCGAAGCTAGCCCGGCGGCGCAAAACCTGTCTTCCGAATGCCAATCTTCTGTGCTGCCTTCCGAGAAGGAAAAAGCTACACCGATCCAATTCTAATGATTGGAAGTCATTTTACTCGGAACCGCAAGACCTTATGATTCACGGCGAAAAATATTTCTCTCAATATACGAGGTAGTCCTAATCATCGGCAAAAACAGGTCGTTGTCCTGCTCATATTGAAAGGTCGAAGCGCTCATCGATTTCGTGAAAATGGCATTTATAAGAATGGAGCGACATTCCTGCCGGCAGCCTTGGCCTAACGGCGCGGTGAAGGAGCCGTTCGCCTATATAAATGATCTTTCCTGGAATTGGGTTCTGTCCGAAAAATGCATGATAGGGCAGCATGAATCCACGATCGCTCAGATTTCGTTACGGGCAAGTATTTGCACGATATGATCGGCCTGCCGAATCGCCAAGGCGACGATCGTCAGGGTGGGGTTCTCGGCGGCGCTGGTCGTGAACACGCTGCCATCCGACACGAACAAATTCTTGACTTCGTGCGACTGTCCCCACCGGTTCACCACGCCGTCGGCAGGCTTTTCGCTCATGCGGTTCGTGCCGAGATTGTGGGTGGAAGGATAGGGGGGCGTCGCGATCGTGCGGGTCGCCCCCACCGCGTCGTAGATCGCCCGTCCCTGCTTGTAGGCGTGGTTGCGCATCGCCTCGTCGTTGGGATGGTCGTCGTAATGGACATTGGCGACGGGCATGCCGAACGCGTCCTTGACGGCGGTGTTCAAGGTCACCCGGTTGCTTGGCTGCGGCATGTCTTCCCCGACGATCCACAATCCGGCCATGCGGTCATATTGGTCCATCACCGAGGAAAAGGAGCGTCCCCAAGCGCCCGGATCGAGAAATGCCGCCATGAAGGGCGCGCCGAGCGAAAGCGTCTCGAGCTCGTATCCGCCGGCATAGCCGCGCGAAGGATCGTTCCTGGATTCGTCGCGGACGATTCCCGCCATGGTGGTGCCGCGGTACATGTGCACCGGCTTCTCGAACGTCGCATAGACCGAACCGGTGGTGTGACGCATGTAATGACGCCCCACATGACCGGATCCGTTGGCCAGGCCGTCCTTGAACATCGTGCTTTCGGAGTTGAGCAGCAGCCGTGGGCTCTCGATCGAGTTGCCGGCGACGGCGACCGCGCGCGCCTTTTGCCGGTGCATCACGCCACTGGCGTCCGCATAGACGACGCCGCTGGCCCGGCCGCGGGCGTCATGCTCGATGCGGACGACGTGGCTGAGCGGCCGCACCTCCAGCCTGCCCGTCGCCTCGCCTTTCGGAAGTTCGGTGTAGAGCGTCGACCATTTCGCGCCCGATTTGCAGCCCTGGAAGCAAAAGCCGATCTGCTGGCAGGCGCCGCGGCCGTCGCGCGGGCGGCTGTTGATCGACATGTTGCCGGTGTGGACTTCCTTGTAGCCGATCCTGGTCGCGCCGGCGTGCAGCACCTTGAAATTGTTGTTGCCGGGCAGGCGCGGGATGTCGTTGGTGCCGGTCGTTCCCATCTTGAACTCGGCCTTGGCGTACCATGGCGCCATCTCCGCGCCGTCGATCGGCCAGTCGAGGAGCGCCGCGCCCGCGACGTCGCCATAGGTCGATCGCGCCTTCCACTCATGGTCGTGGAAACGCAACGACGCCCCCGCCCAATGGGTGGTCGTGCCGCCGACCGCCTTGACGATCCAGGCGGGAAGCTCGGGGAAATCCTTGGCGACCCGCCAGCTTCCCGAGGTGGTGCGCTTGTCCTTCCAGGCGAGCTGGGCGAAGCTTTCCCATTCGTTGTTGACGAAGTCCGCAATCTCGTATCGCCCGCCGGCTTCCAGGCAGACGACCTTGACGCCTTTTTGGGCGAGTTCGTTCGACAATGTGCCGCCGCCCGCGCCCGAGCCGATGACGACGACGACGCTGTCGTCGTTCAGTTCGAATTTGGCAGTCATGCCAGTTCCTCCCCGCCGCGCATCAGGCCGGCAGCCAATCGATGTCGTCGAAACCGCGGTGCAGATATCCGCCTTTCTCGGCGGACGACCCTTCGTAACCCAGCTTCGGCCACACGCCTTCCTGGTTGTAGAGCGCGGTCACCATGCCGGAGCGCATCGTCTTGAAGAATGGCGTCTGCTCGATGCTCCTGAGGACGGCGACGCGGTCGGCCTCGGCATCGATCGCGAGATAGGGCTTCCTGCGCATCGCAACCGCGGCGGCGTCGAGCTGCTGGGCGCCGTTCGTCAGGAGAGCCTTCGACTGAGGATCGGCTGACAGCTGGCCGTCGATCGTCTGGACCGCCGTCTCGTAGACGCTGTCCGGCAATCGATCGTGGGGATAGAGGTCCCGCGACATCCGCACCAGCGTGGGAAAGGCTTCGGCCGACGTGTTCTTCAACGGGACGGCCATCGCCTGTCCCGGCACGAAAGACGCCGCCGCGGCTACGGCCACGGCTCCCGCCGAACCGCCGAGGAAATGCCGCCTGTCCAATGTGTCGATCTTGTCGATCACCCTCATCTTCGAGGTCATATCCCGCTCCATTATCGATGTTCGTTCGCTTGCAGGTGGGTGGCGCTATCAGGGATCGAACGCCGCTATCCGTATCGGCCGTGACGCTGAAGCACCTCGATCTTGTAGCCATCGGGATCCGCGATGAAGAAGAAGCGGGCCATCAGTGCTCCCTCCCGGAAAAATTCCTTGATCGGTTGCGGCGCCAAGCCGGCCGCGTCCATCCGTGCGTGCTCGGCGTCGAGATCCGCGACCGCGACCGCGACATGGCCATATCCGTCGCCCAAATCGTAGGGCTCGGTCCTGTCGTGGTTGACGGTGAGCTCGATCTCGATTTCGCTCTCCGCGTCGCGCAGATAGACGAGCGTGAAGCCTTCGAACGGGTACCGGTCGGCAACGGCGAGATTCAACGAAGTCCGGTAGAATTCGACCGACCTGGCCTCGTCGAGCACGCGGATCATCGAATGAATGATTTTAGCCATTATGAAGGGGTGACCTTGTTGGTGAAGCGATGATCACGGCCGGTGTCCGCTGGAGCTGATCAGATAGTCGATGATGAGCTTCCGCTTGGCGGGGTCGGCCTGGCGATAGGCCATGGTGCTGCCCGGCACGGCCGCATTGCTGTCGGCAAGCCACCGGTCGAGGCTTGCCGCATCCCATCGGATCGTGCTCCGCTTGAGCGCGGCGGAATAGGCATAGCCCGTCAGCTTGCCGCCGACACGGCCGATGATTCCGTAGAGCGTCGGGCCCACCCGGGTTTCGCCCTCGGTCAGTGAATGGCAGGCGCCGCATTGCTGTCCGAACAGCTTCTCCCCGGAGGGGGCGGCTGCCGCAGGGATCGTCAGCCCCTGGGCCTGCGCCTGTTTCGAGCCGACGACACCGGCATATGCGGCCAACAACGCGGCGGCGACCGCGAGATGGAAACGCCTATGCGTTCGCCCGATCAACGGCATCTTCTCCTCTTACTCCACGCCAAGTGCGCTTCACCCCGAGAAGAAAGCAAGAATCATGCCACTACCCGTCGGGGTCGGCTCGCCCTCGATGCATGAAGTCCAACGGGGGCGAAAGCCAAGTCAATCTCCGGCCTGCGCTCCGGACGATCGTAGGTATCGTTCTCCGGCCTGCGCATGCTTGAACCAAAGGTGGGATGCTGTGAGACAATATTGTGTCACCCGCTTGATTTCGTCGGCATCACCAGATTGCGGACGTCAAAGCCCGCATATCAAGGGCGATCGACGAGCTCGCCTTCGATCGTGCGCGCGCCGGGGTGATGCTTGTCGAGATGCCGCTTGATGATGCGCAGGTTGCGGCTGTTCGAGCGGAAGAAATAATCGGGAATCGCGCCGATCCAAGGGATCGCACCGAGCAGGAAATCGACGCCGACGTTCGCCGCCATGCGTGCGATTTGGAATTTGGACATATTGAGGTTGCGCGCTTCCCACACGATCCAGGCGCCGAGCGCGCCGGCGACCAGGTCGCCCACGACCGGCACCGCGTCGAGGATCACGTCGAGACCGATCGGCCGCTTGAGCCCGGGCACGACGATCAGCCGTTCCAGCAGATGCTCCATTGCCTCGATCCGGCGTCGAACCGAGACCGGATCGCGGCCGATCGGGAGGCCTTCCCACGGATCGTTCGGCGGCATCCAAGCTCCTCAGCGCCAAATTCGTCAGCGCGCGTCGGCGATTAGCCCGTCGGGGGCGTGATAGGCAAAGACATTGGGCTGGAAGCCCGTCAATCGCCGCGCCACCAATGACCATCGGACCGGCGCCGTCAGCGGAATGAACGCGATCGTATCGCGCAGGATCGCATCGGCGCTGGCAAGGCTTTCACGCCGTTCGCGGGCGCTCGGGGCGATCCGCGCGGCGTCCATGGCCCGATCGGCGTCGACGCTGCACACCACGCTCGCCGCGCAAGCGAAGCTGCGCAGATACCAGCTCGCCATGCCAACCGGCGCCATTTCGTCGATCAGCCGCAGGTCCGCGGGCGCCTCCGGCCCGACCGCCTGCGGCTCGACGCCGATCGTGCGCCAGCTGGAGCGCAACAAGGCGAAGACCCGCCGGTACCCGGGCCCACGCGGTACCGCGACCCTCAGCGGCAGCGGTTTGGGGCCCGTCAGATTGGCGATGGTTCGCGCCGCCGCCGCGCGCCGCTGCTGCAGGGGGAGGCCCTGCCAGGCCGGCTGCGCGGGCGCCGGAAGCTCCTGGATTCCGACCGGCAGGATCGACTCGCGCGGCTGGAGATTGGGAACATCGAGCGCGGCAACCAGCGAAGCGCGATCGATCGCCATGCTGAGCGCGTCCCGGACGTGCGGATCGGCGAGCGGACCGGCGACGGAGGTAAAGCGCAGCCCGAACAGGCCGCCGACCGGATCGAAGCGAAGCGTGCTTGCGGCCGCAACGGCCGCGCGCGCGATCGGCAGATCGCCGGCGGTTCCGCCGGTCACGAGGTCGAGGTGGTGCGAGCGGAACAGCGCAACCGCGAGCGCCGCCCGCTGACCGCGAAGCAGGATCTTCGGCACCGGCGGCGCGTCTTCGCCATCGTCGGGCGGGAGCCGGGTCAGCATGATCGATCCGTCGGCCTGTTCGATCCCTCGAAAGGGGCCGGAACCCTGGCCGTTGTGCATGATCGCCATTTCCGGCTGTGCGAGCAGATCGAGGAATCGCGGCCGCGGCGCCCTGAGGCTGATCTCCAACACGTCGTCGGTCATCGCCTCGATCTCGTCGATGGCGCCGAGCAGGGGCTTCAGCCGGTTGCGGCTCGTCGGGCGCATGGCGGCGCGAAGCCGCCCCGCCACCTGGGCGGCCGTGATCCCGCCGCCGCCGCTCCATCGCAACGGGGCGAGGCGAAAGGTGTAGCGAAGCCCGTCGTTCGACACGATCCAGCGCTGCGCGAGCGCCGGTTGGATCTGTCCGGAGGCCTCGAAACGCACCAGCCCCTGGGCCGCCGTTTCGGCCATCAGGGCCTTGGGCGGATCGAGCGGGACGAGGTTGGGATTGACCAAGGCCGGCGGTCCGCCGATGGCCCCGACGGCGATGGGTCCGCTCTCGTCCTGCCCGCAACCCGCGAGCAGCGGGAGGAGGGAAACGACGGCGCAAATCGGCAAAGATCCACGCTTTGCGAAGGCGATGCGAAACCGAGCCGGTCGGAAGCCGCCGTCGCGCCTCGAACAGGGCTCGGACGGTCGCGGGAAACCAGGAATATTTACCGCTTCTTTACTCATCGCGCCGTATTTTCCACCGATGGATCCTGAGGGCGAAACAGAGAATGGTTCAACCGCCCCCGGGCCGGGCTATCTGGACCGGCGTTCGGAACGCACACCGATTAGCAGCAAGTCGCGTCTGACACAGCAGAATTGGTACAGCGTCGAGGTGGCGCTGTGCGATCTTTCGAGCTCCGGCTTCATGGCCGAATGCACGCAAAATGTCTCGATCGGAAGCTATGTTACGCTCGACGTTCCCGGTCTAGGCCCCGTTCGCGCGCAAGTGCGGTGGCAGATCGGCAAGCGAATGGGCGGCATGTTCCTCGATCCGATACGTCTCAGCCGCTGCGAGTGGACCGCTTCGCGAATCTCCGAAACCGCCTGACCTGACCCCGTCGCGCCGAAGCGAAGCGGGCCAGGACATCCATCCTCGATCCTGAGCATCCCAGTTTCGCGCCCGACCTGTCCCGTCTCTGGCCCGATCCGGAACCTGCTTTCCTGCCCGGCGGCGTTCATCTATGCGCGCAGCAATGGTCTTCCAGGAGGATATCGGAGAATGGACATTCAAGGGGTCGCGGCAATCGTCACTGGCGGCGCTTCGGGGCTTGGCAGCGCGACCGCGGAGATGCTGGCGGCTGCGGGCGCGAAGGTCGCCATTTTCGATCTCAACGATCAGCTCGGACAGGAAAAGGCGAGTGCGATCGGCGGGCGGTTCTTCAATGTCGATGTGACGAGCGAGGAGGCGGCCCTAACCGCCATCGCCGAAGCCGAGGCAGCGCACGGCGTCGCGCGCATCTGCGTCAATTGCGCCGGCCTGGCGACTCCGGGAAAGGTGATCGGGCGCGATGGCCAGCCCCTGCCGCTTGCCGAATTTGCGCGCGTCATCAACGTCAATCTGATCGGAACGTTCAACATCCTGTCGAAGTTCGCGGCGCGGTTGGTGCTGGCGGATCCCGTCAACGGCGACGGCGAGCGCGGCGTGATCGTCACGACCGCGTCGGTCGCGGCGTTCGACGGTCAGATCGGACAGCCGGCTTATTCGGCCTCGAAAGGAGGAGTCGCCGGCATGACGCTCCCGCTCGCGCGCGAGCTGGCGCGGCCGGGGATCCGGGTGATGACGATCGCCCCCGGCATCTTCCGGACGCCGATGGTCGCCGCATTTCCGGCGCATGTGCAGGAATCGCTCGGCAGCCAGGTGCCGTTCCCGAGCCGTCTCGGAAAGCCCGAGGAATATGCGCAGCTCGTTCAATCGATCATCGCCAATCCGATGCTGAACGGAGAAACGATTCGGCTCGACGGTGCGATCCGCATGGCGCCGCGCTGACCGGCGGGGGCGCGGCCGAAGGTGCGGCCACCTGACCGGACGCCATCCGGCCGCGCGCTTGTTTCCCTCCGCCACGCCCTCTGTTATGGTCACGGCCCAAGGGAGGGAATTCCTATGGCCATTCCCCGCATTTTCGCCGCGAGTTTTCTGGTCTTCGCTTCGTCCGGCCTGCTCACCGCGGCGCATGCCATGGCAGGGGGAGGCGGGACGGCACCCAGCGCGTCGGCCCCGCAATATGATCCGGCCGAGGAATATCGCAACGGTATCGCCGCGCTGCAGGCCAACCGCTACAAGGATGCCAAGACATCGTTCGACCGGGTTCTCGAGGTCGCCCCTCGCGACGCCAACGTCAATTATTTGGCGGGCCTGGCCGCGGCCGGCCTCGGCGACGTGAAGGGTGCGCGCAAATTTTACGAGCGTGCCGTCAAGGCGGACAAGGAATTGGTCGCTGCCCGCCGCGAGCTCGGCATCACCTATGCGAAGAGCGGCGAGCGCGAGAAGGCGCAGGCCGAACTCGATCAGCTCAAGGCGATGCAGCAGCAATGCAACGCGACCTGTGCCAAGGCGGCCGAGCTGGGTGCGGCGGTGGCCGCGGTCGAGGCTGCGCTGGCGGGGTCGCCGCAGGCGCGGCTCGAGGTCCAGCCCAGCCTCCTGTTCACCAGCGCCGCGCTTGGCGATCGCGCCTATCTCGAGGCCGTGTCGCTGATCAACGACCGACGCTATGAGGAGGCGATCGCCTCGCTCGAAGCGGCCCGCGCGACCTTCGGGCCTCATCCCGATATCCTGACATATCTTGGTTTCGCCAACCGCAAGCTTGGCCGCTACGATGTGGCGGAAGCCTATTACCGTGCGGCGCTGGCGGCGGCGCCGCAGCATCGCGGCGCGACCGAATATTATGGCGAGCTGATGGTCGAACGGGGCGACAGGGCAGGGGCCGCGCAGATGCTCGCCAGCCTCGAATCCGCCTGCACCTTCGGCTGCGCCGAGGCCGACGAGCTGCGGCGATGGATCGACGCCGGGCACGCGCCTACGCGCTGATCGCGATCCTGCTCGCTGCCGCAGCAAGCCCCGCTCCGATCATCCCGATCCGCGAGGCGCGCTGGCTTGCGCCCGCCGCGCGCTATCGGGCGCTGACGCGCGAGCCGGCCGAATGCCTGGTGCTGCCCGTGGACGGGGCCGGCCGGCGGTCGGTGGCGATCGGCCGCAGCCTGTTCCGCGCGCCGCTCCTGCTCGGCGGCCAGGCCGCGCGCGCCGGGATGAGCTGCGCCACCTGCCATCGCAACGGCCGCGGCAATCCGGATTTCCTCTTCCCGGGTGTTTCGGGCGCGCCCGGCACGGCCGACGTCACCTCCTCGCTGATGAGCAGTCACCGCGGCGACCATGTCGCCAATCCAAGGCCGATCCCCGATCTTGGCAACCCGCGCGCTGCCCTCAAGGTCTCCCGAGACCCGCGGGACGGAGCGCTTGAGCATTTCATCCGCGGGCTGGTCGTCGAGGAATTCGACGGGCCGGAACCGCCGCCGGAGGCACTGGCGGCGCTCGCCGCTTATGTGCGCGCGTTGCGGCCCGAAGGATGCCGCGGCGCGGATCGTCCGATCACCCTCGCCGTCCGGCTTGCCGAGGTCGATGCGGCGGTCGGCCTGGCCCGCCAAAGCGAAGGCGAGACGCGCCGGCTCCTGCTCGCCGCGGCGCGCTCGATGCTGGGGGCGATCGACGAGCGCTTCCAGCTGCCCGGTCTG
Organism: Allosphingosinicella sp.; assembly: GCA_035248285.1. Lineage (GTDB taxonomy): Bacteria > Pseudomonadota > Alphaproteobacteria > Sphingomonadales > Sphingomonadaceae > Allosphingosinicella. The sequence goes on from DATFHP010000091.1 coordinate 32,087, forward strand.
GATGCGGATCGCCGGCAGCTCTTTGCCGCGGACCGCGATCTGCAGGCGATACGATCGAACCTCGCCGATTTCGCCGGATGGGACCGCACATGGCCGCAGCGAAAGCGCCGGCTGCT
>DATFHP010000092.1:0-4102 GCA_035248285.1 Allosphingosinicella sp.
GTTGAATTGCGTGTAATCGTAGACATAGCCGCTGCCGACCGGCGTATTGCTGTAGACGAGACCGGCCTTCACGAACCAGTGACGGCCGACGGCAGGACTGGTGACCTGCGCATTGACGTAGCGCGAACTCCGCCAATCGGAGCCGGAGTCTCGTTGCGCCCCGATCCCCGCCGCCACCGAATAACGCCAGCCGCCGCTATATCTTCGAAGCTGCACGACCGGCAGGACTTCGGAATACCATCGGGGCGAGAAATAATCATATTCCCCTGGATGGCTGCTGTGGAAGTAACGGCCGCGCAACTGAACGCTAAGCCCCCAGTCGGGCTTCACGACATGCGTGTAGATGCCCCTGAGATGCAGGCGCTCGTTCTTGCCGGTAAACGCCTGGAGACCGGCCACGACGGTGACAGTGTTGCGATCGTTGATCGGCAGGTCGAGCGCGCCGCCGCCGAACGTATAATAAATGCCTTTGTGAATGCCCTGTGGGGTCTCCAATATATCCCGCTCGAGGAAGAACTCCTTGCGGAAGCGGGCATCATCGTGAACCGTGGCCGAACCCAACGCGGTGTGACCGTCGGTGCCGACCTGCGAGGTCCAGGCCCAATGACCGGCCCTGTCGCCGTATCGCAGATAGACCCGGTCGAAGTCCTTGGAGGGCCCCCCCAGCGGCTTGAACCGCGCCCGCTCCAATCGGATCCCCTGGTACAGCTCGGGGCCCTTGAAGCGCCAATCGAGATTGATGCCGCCCTTGACCACGTCGGTGTCGTCGGCGTCGGTGGACACGAAAAGATCGGTGCCGACGGCATGGCCGAAGGACTCCGCGGCCTGCGCGGCGGAGACCGGCATGCCCATCAGGAGGCAGCCGGCCAGCATGGAATTTGCCCGGGTCATTTCGTGCCCCATTGTTTGCGCAGGCCAAGCACTTCGGCCAGATAGCCCCACACGCAGACCGGCTGCATCATCAGGCTGTAGGCCAGCGAGTAGAAGAGGAAGCCCCCGGGATTACGGCGGACCTTCAGCCCTTCCCGCCGGTACATCCCGCCCTGGATGCGGTAGATCACGCCGTTCCAGAGGATGGTCAGAGGCAGCACCGCCAATGTCAGCGGGCCGGCAATATAATAGCGGCCGAAGCAGGCGAGGATCAGACCCGGGATGAAAATGAATGTGTAGACCAGATCCAGAGGAAGAAAGCAGACGTTCCACCAAATGAACAAGGTGGACATGCGCGCGCGAAAGATCAGCCGCCAATGGACCTTGAACGCTTCCATGAGGCCGCGCGACCATCGCTTGCGCTGCAGGGCAAATTGCCGAAATGTCGTCGGAACGTTGGTGAAGGCGAGGGCGCTATCGGCATAACCGATGCGATAGCCCTTCTCGAGAATCGCCCAGGACACGACGATGTCTTCGCCGACGCACTCCGGCCAGCCGCCGACCGCCTCCAGGACCGATCGGCGATAGAGAGAGAATGCGCCCTGGGCCACCAGGGTGCCATGGTACATGCCCTGCATGCGCTTGACGGCGGCAATGCCGTGAAAATAATCCCATTCCTGTCCGCGCGTCAGGAAATTCTCTCGCGAATTGCGCACCATCACGGCCCCGGCAACGGCGGCCGTATCGGCCGGGTCCGACAGCAGGCGGCCGACGATCTGGGACAGCCCGTCCCGTCGGACCCAGGAATCCCCGTCGATGGTTATGATGAGATCGTGGCGGGCGATCTTCAGTCCGTCGTTCAGAACCGCGGATTTCCCCCGGTTTACCGGGAAATCGACGACACGGATCGAACCGTTGGAAGGAAAGCGCAATTCTTCGGCCGCGCTTCGTGCCAGCGCCAGCGTATCGTCCTTGGAGCCGTCGTTGAGGACGAGCACTTCGAATTCGCCGGCATAATCCTGCCTGGCAAGGCTGGTCATCGTATCCTTGATCGCCGCGGACTCGTTATAGGCGGCCACGAGCACCGTGACGCCGGGATAATCCGCGAATGCGCGCCGCGGCGGCCGCCGATCGAAAAGCAGCGTCGAGATCAGGAACGCATTCATGAAGCCGGGCAGATAGGCGATGAAACCAATGGCAATGAGGGCGAAGGCAAAGCTGGTCACCGCCGCAAGATCATCGAACCAGCGCTGCGAAAACCATATGCTGAGCGACATCCATGCGACGGCGATCAGCAGCGACAGCGCGAACTTGGTCCGCAGCGAAAGATAGAACCCGCCGCCGGCGACCGGCGGCGCCTTTTCGTCTTCGGGAAGCGCGTCCGAACTGCGGGGCCTTCTCCGGACGTGGATATGCTCTGCCGTTTCCGGAAAATTGAACTCAACATCTTCCATGCATTCGCGATAGGAAGAAAGAACTCAATTTTGGTTAACGGCGCATAAGCACTATTCGGGTAATTTCCGTCGTGGGACAGCGGCGGGCGTGGCGCCATCCGCGCGTGTTGCGCTGGAGGGAGAAGCCCTTGTCCGCCAGGTCAACGCCGCTAGCCTCGTTCCGGTTCAGGTTGAACCGGAACGAGGCTAGAAAGTTATTTGATTGCCGTGATTTCCGAGCCGCCAGATGATTCCATCTGGCTCGAAATCACTCTAGTTGGCGCGCTGCGACGCCCGCGCAGCCGCGCCGAGGCAGCCGTCGTCAGAAGCGCTCGCCCACCATCTCCTCGCTCTTTGCCCAAAGCGCCTTCGCGCGCTCGGGATCGACCGCGTAGGGCCGAACCGCGCCCCGCATCCCGTCGCCGTCCGAGACCGGCGCGGCGTGACAATCCTCGCAGTAGCGGCCGCCGATCTCGTCCGCGCCGGCAACGAACCCTGCCCAGACCGATGTCGCCGCGCCCTGCGGTATCGATTTGAACACGAAGGGGGGCAGGCCGGCGGCCTTCTGGGCCTCGTTGATCGATGTGACCATCCCTTGGAGAGCGTCCTCGCCCATGTGACGCATCAGCTCCGTATGGATGCCGCCCGGGTGAAGCGCCGTCGCCCGGATGCCGCGATCGCGATGGCGGCGATCGAATTCGACCGCGAACAGGACATTGGCGGTCTTCGAACGCCCATAGGCCGCGAATTCGTCATAGGGCGTATGCTCGAAGTTCGGATCGTCGAGATCGACATCCGAACGGCGATGCGCGGCCGAGGCGAGGTTCACCAGCCGGCCGCCCGGCTTCAGAAGCGCGGCGATGCGGTTGACGAGCACGAAATGCCCGAGATGGTTGGTGCCGAACTGGGTCTCGAAACCGTCCTGCGTCGTTCCTTTCGGACAGGCCATGACGCCGGCATTGGCGATGACGACATCGAACGCCCTGCCGTCCGCCAGCAAGGCGTCGGCGCAGGCGCGCACGCTTGCCAGCGAGGCGAGGTCCAGCTCGACAAGTTCGAAACTGCCGCCGCCCGCGCGCGCCGCGGATTGCACCGAGCCCGTGGCAGCCCGCGCCTTCTCGAGATCGCGGGCGGCGCCGACGACATCGGCGCCGTGCGCCGCCAGCGCCCGCGCCGTCTCCACGCCCAAACCGGCCGAGACGCCCGTGACCAGGACACGTTTGCCCTTGAGATCCACGCCGTCGAGTACGTCGTCGGTGGTTGAATCGGCTCCAAAGGCCTTGGTCATGCTTGCTCTCCAATTTGGTACAGGGTTAGGCCGCAACCAGGCCTGGAAACCGTCGGCCGGGACGCTCGATCCGCCAGGCCGACTTGTCCACGCAAGGAATTGGACGATTTTTCCCCGCATGCAAGATCAGCCGCCCCGCTATTGCAGCGCTGACACGTGCAATAGCTCCTTAGCTCCACTTGGGTGCGGCGCGGGTAAAGACGATGCAGGCCCCGTCAACACCCCAGCGTATCGCGAGGGGCCGATCTTGATCATTGCGGACCTTGGCTTCCGATGCGACGAAGGCATGTATGGCAGTCGCTGCGCGCCTCAAGGTCGGTGAAACACTCGGTGAATTCGGTGCCAGTTTACTAAATACACTTATCTCGAGGCTTTGGTCCCCTCTTTTGCGGTGCGAGCGTTCGTCCGGTCCTCGCTTCGAGATCGCCAATCCAGTCGGCGCTGCCGAGCGGCCGGCCCGATGTCTCCGACCTTCGCAGCGCGCGCCAGGCGTCCACACTGTCGCGGTCAT
>DATFHP010000093.1:0-4315 GCA_035248285.1 Allosphingosinicella sp.
AGATGGAATGAGCTGGCCGCCGTGCCCCCGGCACGGCTGCCGATTGCCGGGGGCAATCGGCACCTGCTCATTCTGGCGGCTCGGAATGCGCCGGGTCCGAAGCTGGCGGGGCCAGCTTCGGACCCAAGCACGGCAATCAAAGAACTTTCTAGCTCGCCTTTTTCGCGATCTCGCGTTTCAGGCGGCGGGCCTTCAGGCTCAGCTTCACATCCGCGGTCTTCGCCAGCCAATTGTCGAGGCCGCCGACGTGCTCGACGGAGCGAAGGCCGTTGGTCGACACGCGCAGCTTGACGCTGCGGCCGAGCGCGTCGGAGATCAGGGTGACGTTCTGCAGATTGGGCAGATAGGTCCGCTTGGTCTTGTTGTTGGCGTGCGAAACATTGTTTCCCACCAGCCGGCCCTTGCCGGTCAGCTCGCAAATGCGCGACATCTCGTCTCTTCCTGGAATGGGAACAATGCGTCCCCTGAAAGGGGGCGCGGATACCCGCAGGCGGCGCGTTCGTCAACCGCCCGGCATGCGCGGTACCCGTCGGCGGGCGGTCGCGCCTGACTCTCACGCCCCCTGCGCTTTCGTTGCGGGTCTGCAACCGAATGTTCGCGGCTTCGTTGTCGGGCGTGGTCGCTGAGGAGGAATCGATGGCGCGCCTGATATTGGGGATATTGATCATCGTCGTGCTGGTCGCGATCGCGGCCGTGGCGACCGGTTTCATCGACGTCAGCACGACCGGACGGTTCAGGGCGCCCGCGGTAGCGGTGACCGGCGGCGAACTTCCCAAGGTCGACGTCGACACCAAGAAGGTCGTGCTCGAAACCCAGCCGAAGACCGTCGAGGTTCCCAAGATCGAGACCGGCACGACCAACGTCGAAGTGCCGGTGGTGCGCACCGAGGAGCGCAAATAGCCGCATGACGATCGGACGGATCATCGCTGCGCTGCTGCTGCCACCGCTCGCCATCTTCTTGGCAGAAGGCGTGTCGCGCGATTTCTGGATCGGCTTTGCATTGACCTGCCTGGGCTATCTGCCCGGAATCGTCTTCGCGTTCGCCGTGTTGGCCCGAAAGCAGCGGAAGGCGCAGCCAACGGCATAGCGCGAGCGCTTGCGGGGTCGTATCTGCCTGCCATGGCATTCCCGCTTCCCGGTCCGATGCGGATCGCGCTCGACGAGGCGCGCAAGGCCGCGCTCGACGGCGAAGTTCCCGTCGGCGCGGTCGTCACGCGCCGCGGCGCGCCGATCGCGGCCGCACGCAACGCCATGCGCGCCACCCACGATCCCAGCGCCCATGCCGAGATGGTCGCGCTGCGCGAGGCGGCCCGAATCCTCGGATCGCCGCGGCTCGACGATTGCGACCTGTGGGTCACGCTCGAGCCGTGCGCGATGTGCGCCGGGGCGATAGCGCTCGCGCGCATTGCCCGCCTGTATTTCGCTGCGCCCGATCCCAAGGGCGGCGCGGTCATCAACGGCCCGCGTCTGTTCGGCCAGCCGACCTGCCATCATGCCCCCGAAGTCTATCCCGGCATCGGCGAGCAGGAGGCGGGCGCGATGCTGAGGCAATTCTTCAGCGAACGGCGGCGATGAGAATCCTCGCTTCCCGCAAGCGCGCGCAAACATTGCGCGGGCGGAATGATCGAACCCTTGGCGCATCGCCGAATATGCCGCTAAAGGGGTGCCGCTGCCATGCCTCCCCCACCTCCTTTGACGCCATTCCCGTGGATCGACGTCCTGTTGCTCCTGCTGCTGATCGCGTTGAACGGGCTGTTCGCGATGTCCGAACTGGCGATCGTTTCGTCGCGGGAGGCGCGCCTCAAGGCAATGGCGAAGAAAGGGCGCCGCGGCGCCGACGTCGCGCTTCGTCTCGCCGGCGATCCCGGCCGCTTCCTGTCGACGGTGCAGATCGGCATCACCCTGGTGAGCATCCTCGCCGGCGCCTTTTCCGGAGCGAGCCTCGGCGGGCCGGTCTCCGATCGGCTGGTGCGTCTCGGCGCCGATGCGGAGCTTGCGCACACGCTCGCCTTCGCGATCGTGATCGGCCTGACCACTTATGCCGCGATCATCATCGGCGAGCTCGTTCCCAAGCAGTTCGCGCTTCGCACGCCTGAAGCGATCGCCGCGGTTGCGGCGCCGCCCATGCTCTGGCTCTCCTACGCGACCGCGCCGCTGGGATGGCTGCTCGACAAGACGAGCGCGTTCGTCTTCCGATTGCTGGGGATCAACCGCGAGTCCGACAGCAAGGTGACCGCCGAAGAGCTGCACCTGGTCGTCGCCGAGGCGCATCACGCAGGGGTGATCGAGGAGAATGAGCGCGCGTTCATCTCGGGCGTCGTGCGGCTCGCCGATCGGCCGACGCGCGAGGTGATGACGCCGCGCACCGACGTCGATTGGATCGACATCGACGCGGCGCCGCAGGCGATCCGCGATCGCATCCTGGCGTCGCCGCACAGCCGCCTGCCGGTGGCCGAAGGCTCGGTCGATGCCCTGGTCGGCGTGGTGCAGCTGCGCGACATCGTCGCGGCGCAGATCGAGGGGCGCGGACTGAACCTGCGCGAGCTCGTCCGCCCGGCGCCGATCGTGCCGGACCAGATGGACGCGATGGACGCGCTCGCGGTGCTTCGCGCGGCCGAAGTGCCGATGGCCTTCGTCCACGACGAATATGGGCATTTCGACGGGCTGCTGACCCCCACCGACCTGCTTCGCGCGCTCTCCGGCGACTTCGTGTCGGACCGGGACGACGATCGCGATCCGCCGCTGTTCGAGCGCGACGACGGCAGCTGGCTGGTGTCGGGCTCCTTGTCGGCGGACCTGCTGTCCGACACGCTCGGCATCCGCCTTCCCGAAGAGCGCGACTATTCGACAACCGCCGGCTTCGCGCTGTCGGTGCTCAAGCATCTGCCCGAGGTCGGCGAACGCTTCGCTTATGGCGGCTGGTCGTTCGAGATCGTCGACATGGATGGCCGCAAGATCGACAAGCTGCTCGCTTCGGCGACCGCAAAAGGCAGGAAATAGCGTCCCTGGGGAGCGATTTCAGCTCCCGCTGCCAAGGTTTCCGAACCGCGACTGGAAACCGTCGATGTCGCCGCGCGCCAGATAGCCGGCCTGCTCGATCAGCCGATCGCGCGCGATGCGGCCTTTGAACTGCTCCATGCGCGCGTCGAGCATTGCGGTCTGGTTCGAGTCCAGGCAGGCGAGCTGGTCGAAGCGGATGATGCCGTTGTCGTTGAGCTTCGCCGCAAACTTGGCCCCCACTCCCTTGAGCGTCTGCAGATTGTCGGGCGGCCCGCTCGCGCCCGGAAGCTCGCGATGGACGTCGACGCCGAGGAACTCGCCGGCGACATCGGCGACGGCGGCGGCATCCTCCGAGGCCAGGCCGCGCCCTTCGCTTCTCGCCGCGCGCGGCGCCACGTCCGGCTTGGCGGCAGTGCCGGGCGTGGAAGCGCCGGCGCGTCCGCGCTTGAAGAGCCACCATCCGACGATCACGCCGATCAGAAGCGCGACGACGATGGCGACGGCGTTGAAGGAAATCAGGCTGGTCATTCAGATCTTCCTATCGTTGTTTTCACAGAGCGAATTTGGTGCGCGGCTTGCGGCCCCAGATTGTCCAGGCGACGCCGATGCCGAGCGCGTAGGCCAAGGCGAACAGAAACATGGTCTCGGCAAGCAGCGGCAAGACGATGCCGCGTCCCGGGCGGTCCGCCCAACCGACCGGTCCCATGCCGCCGACGTCGCCGATCAGCTGGGTCAGGCCCTTCTGACCGGGCATGCCGTAGCGCTGGAATTCGTCGGCGGCCCCCGACAGGGTCGCGGCGCGTGCCAGCGGATGGCGCGCGAGCTTGACCTCTATCCCGGGCAGCCCGTTGTCGACGGCGACCTGCCTGGCCTGCGTCTCGATGCGGTCGACGAAGCGCGATCCGCGGCCGAGCGGTCCGTGGTTGACCCAGGCGAGCAGCAGCACGGCGGCAAGCCCGATCGCAATTTTGGCGGCTGGCGACATGACAGGCGGACTCCTGGCCGCCGGATGTAATGAGGGCATGGGGGCCTGTCCATTTCGACGCGGCGGCGCTTCGCTTCAGCGGCCGCGTTCGATCTCGCGCCAGCCGATGTCGCGGCGGCAGAAGCCCGAAGGAAAGTCGATCGCATCCACGGCGGCGTAAGCGGCGGCACGCGCCGCGGCGACGCTGTCGCCCCGGGCGGTGACGGCGAGCACGCGGCCGCCGCTGGCGACGAGGCGCGGCCCGTCGCGCGCCGTGCCGGCATGGAACACCAGCGCGCCGCCGGCCGCGGCCGCATCGAGACGATCGATGGTGCCGCCCTTTTCGGGGGT
>DATFHP010000094.1:0-25785 GCA_035248285.1 Allosphingosinicella sp.
GCTGTTCGACATGGCCGCGCAGGAGTCGGGCGAGCAGCCGAAGCGCCTCGCCGCCGCCATTCTCGCCTATGCACAGAATATCGATGCATTGGACGCGCTTCAGCCGGCCGTGGAGCGGATGGCGTCAAGGCATGTCGCGACGCATGTGAAGCCGCATCATTATCCCGCCGTCGCCAATGCGCTGCTTCCCGCGATCAAGGACGTGCTTGGCGACGCCGCGACCGAGGAGGTGCTGGCCGCCTGGGGCGAAGCCTATTGGTTCCTCGCGGATGTCCTCATCGGGCGGGAAGCGCAGCTTTATGCCCGGACGTCGCAGCCTGACGGCCCCGATCTCGAATATAAGGCCGCCTGAACCGGGGGGGTGCATTGCCGTGCCGCCTTCTGCGGGTGGCGACTGCTCGAACGTCGCGTGGACCGGCTTTGAATTAGGTATTGTGTCCCCGGGATTCGTTACACGCCGAGTTCCGGGACCACCTCCGGTCCCGCGCGTTTCCATTGCTTCGGCGGCCGGCCCTCGGCGATCGCGCGCAGCTCGCGCGTCAGGATGCGGCGCCACAGGATGATCGCGGCGTCGGACCGTCCCAGGAACTCTTCCTCGCGGTTCTGGATGCGGCCTTGTCCCGCCTGCACGGCGATGTCCTGGACGAGCGCGAGCTCCGGATGGCGCGCCTCGCTGTAGCGGATTTCCCCGGCCCAGATCCGGTGCACGAGCGGAATGATCCCGGGCGCCTCGGCGCGGGCCTGGTGGAATTCGGCGCGCTTCTGCCAGTAACGGTCGGCCTCGGCGCCGGTGACCCTGACCTTGCTCGTCGTCACCCAGATATGGTTCTCGTCATCGACGGGCGTCGAATGGAAGGTGATCTCCGGCCACCCGCCGACGCCGTCCATCCCCGTCATCGGCGGCACGATCACGCGCACGATATTGGGCGCGTAATGGATGGTATGGCGCAGCTTTCCGTCGGCGCGCCTGCCGTAGCGCATCATGCCCCAGTCGGTTTCCTCGGCGGTGATGATCGGCAGGTCCTGCGCCAGCTTCGCGTGCGAGCCGCCGGGCTGGTGCGTGAAGGCGACATGGACCTCGTCCATGGTGTTCTCGAAGGCCTGAAGGTAATTGCAGGGCACATGATCGATCGGCCACGGATCGATCACGCCTTCGCCCTGCGATTCCGGATAGGGCGGGAAGGCCGGCGGCGCACCCTCGCCGAAATAGCCGTAGATCAGCCCGAACGCCTCCGCGGCGGGATAGGTCCTGATCCTGACCTTCTTCTCATATCCCGGCTCCTCGGCCGGCATCTCGACGCACTGGCCGGTACCGGCGAACTTCCAGCCGTGATAGACGCAGCGAATGGAATCCTCCTCGATCCATCCCAGGTGCAGAGGCGCGCCGCGATGCGGACAGCGAAACTGGGTGATGTGGACCGTGCCGCTTTGGCCGCGATAGAGCGTGTAATCCTCGCTCATGATCCGCAGCGGGCGCGAACGGCCGGCCGGCAATTCGGCGCTCAGCCCGATCGCGTGCCAGAATTGGCGCATGAAGATGCCGCCGGGCGTGCCGGGCGCGGTCGTCGCGAGATCGACGCTGTGGCGGCGCCGGGCCTGGCTCGGGACGTCGACGTCGTTGGACGGTTCGGCCAGTGACATCGCTTTCTCCTCATCCCGCCGCTGTTTGCGACCATTTTCCTGCAGGGTAGCGGGCCGTGTTCATCGTGCCAAGCGGCTCGGCCGCCCATGCGCGGTGGGCGCGGGTTGACAATACAGGGACACAATACTCAATTCATCTTCGGGGACGATTGGATGAATTGGGTATTGTGTCCCCGTATATTCCCAGGCGGGCAGTGTCTACGGCCGCCGCTCCGCCTCATGACCAACGATCGGATCGGCGAGGATGTGATCCGGTTGACCTACGTTCCCGCTTGAGTCCCGGAGCGGGCTGCTATCAGCCGGTCGGTTGGTGGCTCATGAAGACCGCCAGTTGCGCGTCGAAAGCACGCTGGTAGGCGGGCCGTGCTTCGCCGCGGGCGACATAGGCGGAGAGGTTCGGATATTCGTCCAATAGGCCCGAGCTGCTCAACCTGCGCAGCACCGTCACCATCAGCAGGTCGCCGGCGCTGAATGCGCCGTCGAGCCAGTCGGCATCGCCAAGGCGGCTGGAAAGCTCGGCCACCCGGCTGCGGACGCGAGCGTCCAGCATGGGCAGGCGCTGCGCGTACCAGCTCTCGTCGCGCTCCACGAGCGTGGCCATCGAGCGCTCGACGATCGGCGGCTCCACCGTGCCGAGCGCGGCAAACATCCATGCGATCGCGCGCGCCCGGGCATTCGCATCGTCGGGCAGCAGCCCGGCATGGCGCTCGGCGACATGGAACACGATCGCTCCCGATTCGAACAGGACGAGATCGCCGTCCTCATAGGTCGGAATTTGCCCGAAAGGATGGAGCGCTCGATGCGCGGGCGCCTTCAGCGCATCGAACGAAAGAAGACGAACGTCATAAGGCTGGTTCACTTCCTCGAGCGCCCAGCGCACGCGCATGTCGCGCGCCAGTCCCTGGCCACGATCGGGGGATCGTTCGAAGGCGGTGATGGTGATCGTCATCGCGGGGCTCCGTATGTTTGCACGATGGCCCGCACGGCCATGGTTTGGCAATGAGAAGTCGATTGGGCAACCGCGCGGCCGTCTTGAACCGCGCCTGACATAGGGAGCGAGGCCATGCCGGTCGCGAATGTCGCCGGAGTGAACATCTTCTACCAGATCGTCGGCGAGCGGGGCCCCTGGGCGGCGCTCATCACCGGCGGCCGGCGCGGACATGACGAGTTCGTGCCGCTCGCCCGCAAGATCGCCCAGGCGGGCTATCGCGTCGTGCTGCACGACCGCCGCAACACCGGCCGGTCCGACGTGCTGATCGAGGGCGACGTCGCCGAGGAGATATTGTGGCTCGACGATCTCCACGACCTGCTGAAGCGGCTCGACGCGGTTCCGACGTTCATCGGCGGCTCGTCGGCCGGAGCGCGGACCGCGATGCGCTATTGCGTCCGCTTCCCCGGCGACGTGCGCGCGCTGATGCTGATGCGCGTCACCGGCGGCGCCTTCGCCGCGGCACGGCTGCCGGAGAATTATTATGGCGCCTTCATCAGGGCGGCCGAGAAGGGCGGCATGGCCGCGGTGTGCGCCACCGAACAATATCGCGAGCGCATCGCCGCCAATTCGGCGACGCGCGACCGGCTGATGAAGATGGACCCGAAGGATTATGTCGCGGTGATGTCGAACTGGCAGCGACAATTCGTCGAGAGCACCAAATTCGAGGTGTTCGGCATGACCAAAGCGGACCTCGCCTCGATCGGCGTGCCGACCGTGCTGATCCCGGGCAACGACAGGACGCACGCGTCCGAGAGCGGCCGGATCGCCGCCCGCGCCATCCCCGGCTGCGTGCTGCACCAGCTGCCGATCGAGGATCAGGACGTGCCGATCATCCCCTACACGGATTGGGCGCCCTACGAGGACGAGATCGCCCGCGTGTTCGTCGACACCATGCGGCGGGCGGGCTGATGCGTCTAATACGGGGACACAATACACAATTCAGAATCAAGACCGATCGGATGAATTAAGTATTGTGTCCCCGAATATCAGGTGAGGTTCAGCGGCATGTCCGGGTCGCCCTTCTGGCGGGCGCGCTGGAATGCCGGGCGCTCGGCGATGCGCTGCAGATAGGCCAATATGTTGGGGTGCCGCGAGATGTCGTACGGCACGAACATCCGCATCGTCGTCAAGGGAAAGTGCATCATGATGTCGGCGGCGCTGAACGAATCGCCGGCGAAGTAGGGCGCTTCGCCCAGCCGCTGATCGGCCAGCGCGAAGGCACTGTCCCAGCGGGCCGTCAGCCGGCCAATGTTCCCGTCTATCTGCACACCCGCGAAGATCAGCCCAAGCACCATCATCCCGCTGGCCATGAACGTGCCGTTGGCGAAGTGGAACCAGTAGAGATAGTCGGCGAAATCCGGATCGTCCCGCCCAACCGCGAGACGGCCGTTCCCATGCTTGGCGATCACATAATCCATGATCGCGCCGGATTCCCCCAGCAGCACGTCGCCGTCCTCGATCACCGGCGCCGTGCCGTAAGGATGCAGCGCCTTATAGTCGTCCGGCCCGCCGCCCTCCGCGGTGCGGTCATAGCGGACCAATTGGTAGGGCAGCTCCAGCTCCTCGCACAGCCAGACGATTCGATCGGATTGCGAGACGCCGAGATGATGGACGGTCAGCATAGCGGATTTCCCTTCTTTGCTCTTCAGCAAGAGCTCCTTAACATGGTTCATCGCGGTTGCTCCAATAGGCATTGAAGCGCGACCGAGGGGTTGCTCGCAATTTCAAAATATGTGCCACCCCCTCCACCATGCTGCGCATGGTCCCCCTCCCCGTTCCGGGGAGGATCTTCTTATTTGTGTCTTTCGCTCAATACTTTGGTGACCTCGTCCCAGCCGAAGCCGCGTGCCTCCATCAGGACAATCATGTGATAGATGAGGTCGGCGGCTTCCTCGATGCAGGCCTGGGTGTCGCCGGCCGCGCCGGCCAGCGCCAGCTCGACGCCTTCCTCGCCGACCTTCTGGGCGATGCGTGACGGGCCTTCCTTGAGCAGGCGGGCGGTATAGCTGCCGCCTTCATCGGCGCCGGCGCGCTGATGGACGATCCGGGCGAGGCGCGCCAGCCAGCCGACGCCGGCCGGCCCCTCGCCGCTGAAACAGCTGTCGGTGCCGAGGTGGCAGGTCGGGCCTTGCGGATCGGCCTCGACGAGCAAGGCGTCATTGTCGCAATCGGGATAGATTGCGCGCAGCGCGAGGTGATGGCCGCTGGTCTCGCCCTTGGTCCACAGGCGGCCCTTCGAGCGGCTGTAGAAAGTGACGCGGCCGCTTTCGAGCGTCTGCCGCAGCGCGTCGGCGTTCATATAGCCGAGCATCAGCAGCTGCCGCGTCGCGGCATCCTGGACGACCGCCGGCAGGAGGCCGTCCATCTTTTCCCAGTCGAGCGAGGCGATGTCGTCCGCCGTCAGGGGCGCATTTCGATCCCGCATGAGCGCAGATACTCCTTCAGGTCGGGAATATGGATCAGCCGGTCGTGGAAGACCGTCGCGGCGAGCGCGCCGCTCGCGCCGACGTCGAAGGCGGCGCGGAAATGCGGCGGCGCGCCCGCCCCGCCCGAGGCGATCACCGGCACGTCGACCCTGTCGATCACGGCCTGGGTATGGGCGATGTCGTAGCCGGTGCGCATGCCGTCGCTGCGCATGCAGTTGAGCACGATCTCGCCGGCGCCGCGCGACGTCGCTTCGCCGACCCAGTCGAGCGTGCGAAGGCCGGTGTCGCGCGTCTTCTCGACGCTGCCGGTATATTGCTTGACGAAATAATCGCCGCCCTGCGCGAAGCTGTCGACGCCGAGCACCACGCACTGGCTGCCGAAGTCGCGCGCCAATTCCTCGATCAGCTGCGGCCGCTCGATCGCCGGCGAGTTGATCGACACCTTGTCGGCGCCGTTGTCGAGGCAGGCGGCGGCCTGGTCGCGGGTGCGCACGCCGCCGGCTACCGCGAAGGGAATGTCGATCACCCGCGCGATGCGGCGCACCCAGGCGGTGTCGAGGCTGCGGCCTTCGGCGCTGGCGGTGATGTCGTAGAAGACCAGCTCGTCGGCGCCTTCCTCGCGGTAGCGCATCGCATGCTCGACGATGTCGCCGACGTCGCGATGGTCGCGGAACTGCACGCCCTTGACGACGCGGCCGTCCTTGACGTCGAGGCAGGGAATGATCCTACGCGCCGGCAAGGTCCAAAGCCTCCCTGAGGTCGATCTTGCCTTCCCATAACGCCTTGCCGATGATCGCGCCCGCGGTCGGCAGCCGGCGCAGATCGTCGAGCGAAGACACGCCGCCCGAGGCCTGGACATCCATATAGGGCAGCCGTTCGACGACCTCGGCGAGCAGCTCCACGTTCGGGCCGCTCATCATGCCGTCGCGGCTGATGTCGGTGACCAGCAAATGGCGCGCGCGCGGATAGAGCGCGGCGATGTCCCACAGGCTCTTGGTCGAGGTCTCGGTCCAGCCGGCGGTGCTGACCATCGGGACGCCCTCGACGACATTGACGTCGAGCGCGAGCGTGATCCGGTCGCCGAAGCTTTCAAGGAAAGCGGCGACGCGTCCGGGATCCTTGACCGCGAGGCTGCCGATCACCACCCGGCCGACGCCGGCGTCGATCATGCGCGCGATCTGATCGGCCTCGCGGAAGCCGCCGGCGACCTGGAGCTGGAGCCCCGCCGCCGAAGCGAGGCCGGCGATCAGATCATGCTGGCGCGGCGCCCCTGCCCTCGCCCCGTCGAGATCGACGACATGCGCCCAGCGCGCGCCGGCCTCCGCGAAGCCCGCGAGCGCCTCGGCCGGATCGGCCGAGTAGATGGTCGCGTCGTCGAAGCGGCCTTGCGCCAGCCGCACGCAGCGGCCGCCCATCAGGTCCATGGCGGGATAGACGATCATAGGCCGAGAAAATGCTGGAGGAAGCGCGCACCGGCCTCGCCGCTGCGCTCGGGATGGAATTGCGCGCCGCTGTAATTGCCGCGCCGCACCGCGGCCGGGATCGGGCGGCCGTAGTCGGCGGTGGCCACGCTGCTGGGCCCGTCGTCGCAGGCATAGCTGTGCGCGAAATAGACATAGTCGCCGTCGCGAAGGCCGAGGCCGTCGTCCTTCACGCTCAATCGGCTCCAGCCCATATGCGGCACCGGCTGGCCGGGCGCGGGATGGAGCTTGCGCACGCGCCCCGCGATCACGCCCAGGCAGGACACATTTTCCTCCTCGGATTGCTCGAACAGCAATTGCATGCCGAGGCAGATGCCGAGCACGGGCTGCCGCAGCGCAGTGAGCGGCTGCCTGAGGCCGCGCGCCTCGATCTGCTCCATGGCGAAGCCGGCGGCGCCGACGCCGGGGATCACGACGCGGTCGGCGCCGGCGATCTCGGCCGCATCGCTGGTGACGAGCGGGTCCAGCCCGAAGCGCTCGAAGGCGATCCCGACCGATCCGATGTTGCCGCAGCCGACGTCGACAATGGCGAGCTTCACAGCACCCCCTTGGTGCTCGGCAGCACGTCGCCCTCGCGCCTGACCGCCTGGCGCAGCGCGCGTCCGAACGCCTTGAAGCAGGCCTCGGTCTTGTGATGGTCGTTCTCGCCGGTGACGCGGACGTGGATGGCTGCGCCCAGGCTGTCGGCGAACGAGCGGAAGATGTGGCGCGTCATCTCGGTCGGATAGGCGCCGATATGGCTCGCCTCGAAATCGCCCTCGAACTTGGCATAGGCCCGGCCCGAGAGATCGATCAGCACATGCGCCTCGGTCTCGTCCATCGGCAGCGAGAAGCCGAAGCGGCCGATGCCGCGCCGATCGCCCAGCGCCTTCGACAGCGCGCCGCCGAAGGCGAGCGCGCAATCCTCGAGGCTGTGGTGGGCGTCGATTTCCAGATCGCCCTCGCATTTCAGGATCAGCGAGAAGCCGCCGTGCGCGGCGACCTGATCGAGCATATGATCGAAAAAGGCGATGCCGGTGTCGATCGCGCGCGGCTCCGTCCGGTCGAGGTCGACCGCGACGGCGATGTTGGTTTCCCTGGTGTCGCGCACGCTCTCGGCACGCCGATGCGCGGGCGCATCGCTCACGACGCCGAAGGCGGCGAGCAAGGCTTCATTCTCGGCCTCGGTGCCGATCGACAGCCGCACGCCGTTGGGGGCGGCGTTGGGACGGAAGCGGACCCTTATGCCGAGGCCGTGCAGCTTCTTCGCCAGGGCCGGCGCGTCGTCGACCTCGACGAACAGGAAATTGGCGCCGCCCGAGCGCACTTTGTTCACGATCGGCGAGCCGGCGAGCAGCCCGGCGAGACGTTCGCGTTCGGCCTTCAACGTCCCGATCCGCGCGATGTGCAGCGGCCGCCGCGATGGCGACAAGGTGGCCAATGCCGCCTGGATGGCGAGCGAGGGCAACGGATAGGGCGGCAGCGCGCGCGACGCGAGCGCGATCAGCTCCGCATTGCCGATCGCGCAGCCGACCCGCGCGCCGGCAAGGCCATAGGCCTTCGACAAGGTGCGCAGGATGACCAGATTCTCGCGCTTCACGGCTTCGCCGGCCAGGCTCTCCAACTCGGAGAATTCGATATAGGCCTCGTCGAGGACGACGATCGTCTCGCCCAGCGCATCGGCGACGCGCAGCACGTCCTGGGGCGGCACCGGATTTCCGGTCGGATTGTTGGGCGAGCAGATGAAGGCGAGCTTGAGGTTGGCCTCGGCCTTCGCCGTCGCCAGAAAGGCGTCGGCGTCGAACTCATAGTCGGCGTCGAGCCGCGCCTCGACGATCCGCGCGCCCTGGAGCCGGGCGAATTGCGCATAGGCCGAGAAGGTCGGCTGGCAGACCGAGATGGCATCCACGCCGGGCCGGCAGAAGCTGCGGATCAATATGTCGATCGCGTCGTCGGCGCCGCGCGTCGCGACGAGATTCTCGGGCGCGACGCCGTAGAGCGCCGCCAGCGCGCGCACCAGGACGGCGGGCTGCGGCTCGGGATAGCGGTTGACGTTCGACGCCAGCGCGCCTTCGACCAAAGGCACGAACGGGTTTTCATTGGCGTCGAGCTTGATCGCGTCGGCCGAGAAGGCCGCATTCGCCTGCGCGGCGACGTCGACCGGCGGCATCGATACTATTTCGGGGCGCGCGAGGCGCGAGGCGAGCGAACTCATGCGCCCACCGCCTCGCGCCGCGCGTCGGCCGCCAGCGCATGCGCTTCGAGGCCTTCGAGCCGCGCCAGCGCCGCGGCAGGGCCGGCAAGCCGCGCCGCGGCTTCGCGGCTGACCGACTGGACGCTGATCGCCTTCAAGAAACTGTGCACCGAAATGCCGCTCCACGATCGCGCGGCGCCGTCGGTCGGGAGCACGTGGCTGGAGCCGGCGAGATAGTCGCCGAACGTCTCGGCGGCGAGGCCGCCCGCGAACACCGCGCCGGCATTCCGGACCGACGGGACCAGCGCCTCGGCATCCTCGACGGCGATCGAGAGATGCTCGGGCGCATAAAGATTGGCGATCTCGACCGCCTCGCCGAGGTCCGCGGCGACGAGCAGCCGCGCGTTGGCAAGCGAGGCCAGGGCGATCGCGCTGCGCGGCAGGCGCTCCGCGCTCGCCCGCAGCCGCGACTCGACCGCTTCGGCGAGCGCCGCCGAGGTCGTCACCAGCAGCACCTGCGCGCTCGGATCATGTTCGGCCTGGCCGAGCAGATCGGCGGCGACCAGCGCGGCGTCGGCGCTTCCGTCGGCGATCACCAGCAGCTCGCTGGGGCCCGCGGGCATGTCGATCGCCGGACCGCCCGGAAGGCCGGAGACATAGGCCTTGGCCTCGGCGACATAGGCATTGCCCGGGCCGCAGATCTTGTCGACCCGCGCGATCCCGCCCGCCCCGAAGGCCAAAGCCGCGATCGCCTGCGCACCGCCGATCGTCCAGACCGATTCGATGCCGCAGCTTTCGGCGGCGAGCGCCATCACCGGATCGAGCCCGCCGCCCGGGATCGGCGGCGTCGCAACGACGATCTCGCCCACGCCTGCCGCCCTCGCCGGGAGCGCCAGCATCAGCAGCGTCGAGAACAACGGCGTCTTGCCGCCCGGCACGTAGAGGCCGACGCGGTCGAGCGGCCGCCAGACCTTGCGCACCAGGAGGCCGGGCATGGTCTCGACCGCATGTTCGGCGGGAAGGCTGCCCTCGTGAAACGCGCGGATGTTGCGCACGGCGAGCGCGATCGCGGCGCGCTGATCGCGGTCGAGCTTTGCGCGCACGGCCGCCGCTGCGACCGGTACCTGCGCCGGCGCCTCGCCGTCGAGGCGGAGGCCATGGTCGAGACAGGCCTCCCAGCCGCGGGCGCGCACGTCGTCGACGATGCCGCGAACCCGCGCCTGCAGCGCGTCGTCGCTGCGCTGCTCGGGACGCGCCAATGCGTCCCGACGCTCCGCCGCGCCGAGAGTGGTCCAGACCAGCCGCCGCATCACATCATCATCTTCTCGATCGGCATCACCAGGATCGCCGAGGCGCCCGCATCCTTGAGCTTCTGCAGCGTCTCCCAGAAGACCGATTCCTTGCACACCGCATGAACCGCGAAATGTCCGGGCCGCCCGGCAAGCGGGAGGATCGTCGGCGCCTCGGCGCCCGGCAGGATCTTGGCAATCTCATCGAGCGCCTCTTCGGACGCGTTGAGCATGATATATTTGGACTCCTGCGTCGCCAGCACGCCGTCGATCCGGCGCAGCAGGCGATCGGCCATGTCGCCCTTTTCATCCGACAATTGCTTCTTGGTGCGGATCAGCTCGGCCTCGCTTTCGAGCACGGTCGCCACCGGGCGCAGGCCGTTGGCCTCCAGCGTCGCGCCGGTCGAAACCAGATCGCAGATGTAGCTCGCAATCTGGAGGCGAGGCGCGAGCTCGACGGCGCCGTTCATCTTGACGACCGTCGCCTCGATGCCATTCTCGTCGAGGTAGCGCTGCAGCAGGCGCGGATAGGATGTCGCGATCCGGACGCCGGCCAGCGACTGCGGACCATCGAAATCCTGCTGGGCGGGCGCGGCGATGCACAGCGAACAGCTGCCGAAGCCGAGCGGGGCGATGATATCATAGCGCGGTTCGTCCTCGCCGAGCGCGAATTCCTCCAGCACGTTGCGGCCGACGATGCCGAATTCGCACACGCCGTCGCTGACGAAGGTCGGAATGTCGTCGTCGCGGACGAACATCAGGTCGATCGGGAAATTCTCGACCCGCGCGGCAAGATCGTTCTTGCCGAGCTGGATCCTGAGGCCGGCGTCGTGAAGCAGCTCGCGGCTGAAGCTCGACAGCCGGCCGGATTTCTGGATCGCCATGTGCAGGCGTGCGCCCTCAGCCGTCATTGCGCGCTCCGATACGTTCCATCGCCATGCGATAGGCCTGATGAGGTTCCTGCTTCAAAAAACGCGCCACGCGCACGATCGTGGTCGTGCTGACTCCGGTGGCATCGTGGATCTCGCGATAGGAAAGCTTGCCCTTCTCGAGAAGCTGGGCGACGTGCCAGCGCTCGGCGAGGGTGCGCACCTCCGCGGGCGTGCACAGATCGGAGAGCAGGCGTGCCATCTCGTCCGGCGTCTGCGGCGTCAGCAAAGCCATGCACAATTGCTCGGCAAGCAGCTTGAGATCGCGGCTCGGCTCTATGTCCGGTATCACTTCCTGCACCTGTTTCGTTCCATCGTGTTAGTACGCTGTAACGGCGCTTAATGCGCACGTCGGGGTAAAGCAAGGCTTAAGGTCCACCATCTATCCCGAATTGCGAAGCGCCGTGGCGATGGCGTTGATCGACAATTGGATTCCTTCGCCGACGCGCGCATCCGCCTCGCCCGCGCGGTGGCGCTTGAGCAGCTCGACCTGGAGCAGGTTGAGCGGCTCGATATAGGGAAGCCGCAGACGAATCGATTCGTCCAGCGCCGGATCGCGCTCGAGCAGGCGCTGCTGCCGCTTGACGGCGAGCAGCCTGTCCCTGGTGCGCCGCCAATCGTCACGGATGCGGCCGAAAATGGAGGAGCGGAGCGTCGCATCCTCGACGAGGCCGGCATAAAGCGCCGCGATTTCCATGTCCGATTTGGCAAGCACCATTTCGAGATTGTCGAGCGTCGTCCGGAAGAAGGGCCAGGCCGCCACCATGTCCTCGAGCAGACCGCTGTCGCCGAACGATTCGAGGGCGTGGCCGACACCGTACCAGCCGGGCAGCATGACGCGCGCCTGCGCCCAGCTGAACACCCACGGAATGGCGCGCAGATCCTCGATCCGGTCGGATCGGGTACGGCTCGCCGGCCGCGAGCCGATCTTGAGCTGTCCGATCTCGGCGATCGGGGTCATCTGGCGGAAGAAGGCGGTGAAGCCCTCGGTCCCGTAGACCAGGCCGCGATAGGCGGCGAACGCGCTTGCCGACAGCGCATCCATGGCCGCGGCGAAACGGGCCGAATCCGATTGCGACAGCCTGTCCGGTTCCAAGCTGGCCAGCAGCGTCGCGGCGGTCGTCGCTTCGAGATTCGCGGTCGCGCTTTCGGGCGTGCCATATTTGGCGGCGATCACCTCGCCTTGCTCGGTGATGCGGATCCGGCCGCGGACGGTGCCCGGCGGCTGCGCGCGGATCGCGGCGAAGCTCGAGCCCCCGCCCCGCCCCACCGCGCCGCCGCGGCCGTGGAAGAGCTGCATCCTGGTTCCCGCACGGTCGAACACCGAAGCCAGCGCCGTGCTCGCCTGGTTCAGGCTCCAGACCGAGGTCAGATAGCCGCCGTCCTTGTTCGAATCCGAATAGCCGAGCATGACTTCCTGATGGCCGCGCTGGGTCGTCACCGCGGCGATTTCGGTCAGGTTCAGCCATTCGGCCATGATCTGCGGCGCCTTTTCGAGATCGCCAATGGTCTCGAACAGCGGCACGACCATGATCGCGGCGGCCGGGATTTCGCCGCCTCGCCACAGGCCGGCTTCCTTGAGCAGGATGTTGACTTCGAGCAGATCGGAAAGCGTCGCCGTCTTGGAGACGATGTAGGTCGTGATCGCCTCGGGTCCGTAAAGGCGGTGCGCCTCGGCGGCGGCGCGGACGATCGCGAGCTCGGAGCGGGTCTCGTCGGAATAGAGCGCGAACGGACTGGCCAAGAGCCGCGTGCCGGCGATCTCGCGGCGCAGCAGCGCGACGCGGGCAGGCTCGTCCAGCGCGCGATAATCCTGTTCGACCCCCGCCACCTCGAGCAGCTCCGCAACCACCCTTTCGTGGACATCGCTGTTCTGGCGAAGATCGAGCGTCGCGAGGTGAAAGCCGAAGGTGTCGACGGCGCGGATCAGGCGGCCAAGCGCGCCGCTGGTTCCGAGCAGATTGTCGCCCGTGTCGGCCAAGGCATGCGCCAGCACGGCAAGGTCGGCGCGGAACGATGCCGGCTCCGCATAAGGTTCGGCTGCGATCGTCGCCGGGCGCGCCGGGGCCTTGCCGGTGACCGACTGGTAGGAGGCGGCGAGACGCGCATAGATCCCGGTCAGCGCGCGCCGATAGGGTTCGTCGCGCCGCGCTTCGCCGGTATCGTTGGACAGCGCCGCCAGCGCTTCGAGCTCGGGCGTGACCGATGCCAGCTCGCTCGAGATCGACAGCTCGGCGCCGAGGCCGTGGACCAGATCGAGATAGTGGCCGAGCAGCGCTTCCGAGGACAAGGACAGCGCAAGCCGCAGCGAGGCGGCGTCGACGTTGGGGTTGCCGTCACGATCGCCGCCGATCCAGCTGCCGACCTTGAGGAAGCTGTGCGGACGCCGGCCCAGCGCGCGTTCCCAGCGCGCGTAGAGCGCCGGGATCACCGGCAGGAATATGTCGCGCAGATAGGAAAGCGCGGTCTCGACCTCGTCGGCGACATAGAGGCCAACGCGCCGGAGCGGGCGCGTCTGCCACAACAAGGCGATCTGCCGCACGATCGCTTCCTCGACGAGATTGCCGTCGGCGGTTTCCGCCCGGCCCGAGTCCCGGTCGCGCATCAGCTGCGCGATCCGGTTGCGGTGATCGATCATGCTCTTGCGGCGCACCTCGGTGGGATGCGCGGTCAGCACGGGAACGATCAGCGCGGCATCGAGCAGCCCGTCGATCGCCTTCGTATCGAATCCCTCGGCGCCGAGACGATCGAGCGCCGTCGCAAGCTCAACGCCTGGTTCGCGCGCGGCGCCTTGCCGGTCTTCGGCGAGATTGGCGAGCAAAGAGAAGAGCATGAAGCCGCGCACGAAGGCCAAAGTATCGTCGAGCGACAGCGCGTCGAGCCGCAGATCGAGCGCGGGCGCTTCGGCGCGCCCGCGGTGGCGATCGACCGAGGTCGAGCGTATCGCCTCGATCCGCTCGAACAGCGCCGCGCCGCCATAAGCGCGGATCACGTCGCCGAGCAGCTTGCCGAGGAAACGGATATCGGGATTTTGCGAGATCGGGCCGGGCCGATCCGCAGCCGTTGCAGGCCCGTCGTCCTTTGCTCGTGGCGTCGCGATGTCTTCGGTTTCGCTCATCAAACAAAAAGGCCGGAGAGTTTCCTCCCCGGCCCTTCCTTCTCATAGTGTCGCGCCCCGCGTCACGACGAATAATACATGTCGAACTCGACCGGGCTCGGCGTGGTTTCCCACCGCAGCTGCTCGGCCCAGCGAAGCTCCATATAGGCGTCGATCTGATCGTCCGAAAAGACGTCGCCCTTGGTGAGGAATTCGCGGTCGGCCTCCAGCGCCTCCAGCGCCTCGCGCAGGCTTCCGCACACGGTCGGGACCGTGGCAAGCTCGGCGGGCGGCAGATCGTAGAGGTTCTTGTCCATCGGATCGCCCGGATGGATCCGGTTCTGGATGCCGTCGAGGCCCGCCATCAGCAGCGCCGAATAAGCGAGATAGGGATTGGCGAGCGGATCGGGGAAGCGGATCTCGACACGCTTGGCCTTCTCGCCGGCGCCGTAGGGAATGCGGCACGACGCCGAGCGGTTGCGGCTCGAATAAGCGAGCAGAACCGGCGCTTCGTAGCCGGGAACCAGACGCTTGTAGCTGTTGGTCGTCGGGTTGGTGAAGGCGTTGATCGCCTTGGCATGCTTGATGATGCCGCCGATGTAGAACAGGCACATTTCGGACAGGCCGGCATAGCCCGATCCCGCGAACAGCGGCTTGCCGCCGTTCCAGATCGACATGTGCGTATGCATGCCCGAGCCGTTGTCCGACTTGATCGGCTTGGGCATGAAGGTCGCGGTCTTGCCATAGGCATGGGCGACCATGTGGACGACATATTTGTAGATCTGCATCCGGTCGGCGGTCTCGACCAGGGTGCCGAAGGTCAGGCCCAGCTCGTGCTGGGCGGCCGCCACCTCATGGTGGTGCTTGTCCATCGGGAGGCCCATCTCGATCATCGTCGAGACCATCTCGCCGCGGATGTCCATGGCGCTGTCGACCGGCGCGACAGGAAAATAGCCGCCCTTGGCGCGCGGACGATGGCCCAGGTTGCCGACGTCATATTCACGGCCGGTGTTGGTCGGGAATTCGATGTCGTCGAGGCGGAAATAGGAGCCGCTGTAGCCGTCCTCGAACCGCACGTCGTCGAACATGAAGAATTCGGCCTCGGGGCCAACATAGACGGTGTCGCCGATCCCCGTGCTCTTGAGATAGGCCTCGGCGCGCTTGGCGGTCGAGCGCGGATCGCGTCCGTAGAGCTCGCCGGTCGAAGGTTCGACGATGTCGCAGAACATCACCAGCATCGGCGTCGCCGAGAACGGATCGACATAGACGGCGTCGAGATCCGGCTTGAGGATCATGTCGCTTTCGTTGATCGCCTTCCAACCCTCGATCGAGGAGCCGTCGAACATCAATCCGTCAGTGAGCTGGTCTTCGTCGATCGGCCCGGCGCACATCGACAGATGCTGCCATTTGCCCTTCGGATCGGTAAAGCGGAGGTCGATCCATTCGATCTCCTTTTCCTTGATCATGCTCAAAATCTTGCCAGCACTGTTGGCCATGCTCACTGCCTCCAAAAAAAATGAATTCAGACCTTCGGACGACGCAAACTGCCACCGGCCGACCGCCGGCGCGAATCTTGTGCAATGCGGCGCACTGCCACGATATGCGCGGCGCTGCAACTCATCCCGCAACGCAAAAAAAGGGCCGCGCCAAGCGCGGCCCTTGAGCTCAAGCTAGATCAAAACGATACGCCGATCGATCCGACGACACCCGCCTTGCTGGCATTGCGCCCCGACGGAGTGAAAAAATCGCCATCAGTGTCGACATATTGCACACCAAGAGTGAGCGGGCCGGTGGTGTAAGAAACGCCGACGTTCCAATCGGTATATTCCTTTCCGATCGTCAGGTAGCTGGGACCCCAGCTATGCCCGATATGGCCGGAAACGCTGATCGGCGTATTGGGAATCCCAGCCGACAGATCGCCGGCAAGATAGAGATTGTCCTCCTTGCCACTGCCGATCGACAACGCCGCCTGCTTCGGCGCGTAATTTGCAGTCACCTTTGCAGTGAGGGGGCCGAAAGTGTGCGCGACCGAGACATAAGGCTCGAAAAAGTCGCTGTTCCATCCCGGAGTGATCTGAGCGGAACCGGGATAGTAATAATAGAGAACGCCTACGTCGAGCGTGGTGCCGCTGAACGTATGCTTATAGCCGCCGATCAGGTCGATCTCCTGGTCGCCGCCATCGGCAACATAATCGTCGATCGAGGAGCCCCAGACGGTCGCGTAGAAACCCGACGAATGGGCGATGGTGAAGGTACCTTGAACAGCGAACCTCTTGTCGGTCTGCGAAATGCCGCGAAAGCGATAGTCGGAGACGACGGTGGCGCCGCCGTTGACGCTGAAACCGCTGCCAATGTCGGCGGCTTGAACGGGCGTGGAAAGGAGGGTGGAAAAGGCCAGGGCGGAAATGCCGGCGATGAGCGTCTTGCGCATATGAATCCCCGATAAGAGTGTGTTGCTCTCTCCTTGTCTCGCGATCTCAGCCCTCTCTAGGGGGCCGGTTGCCGCGGGACTCGCTCACTCTGCCCCGGCGTGCTGCACCGCACAATATAAATTCACGGTTTGTTACGCTTCAGTCATACAGCTGTTGCCGCAGTGCAACAATTGCACGCGTAGAGCAGCCGAAGCGCGCATCGAATAATCGTTTCGCCGCATCGCCCTAGCGTTTAGAGTGGGCCGGTATGCGTGACGACGAGGCCGCGGCCGCCAGCCCGACTGCTTCTGCCGAGGAGCCGGCGCCGCCGCATGCGCCGCCGGCAGAGCCCTCCCCGCGCCCGGCGCAGAGCGGCCGCCTCAAACCCTACGTCCTGCTTTTCCTGGGATTGGTGCTGCTGCTGTTCGCCTGGCTCGCGGTCACCGCGCCGCTCTCCAAATCGCTCCAGCCGATCGCGGCGCCGAGCGTCACCCTGCTTTCGTCCGAAGGCGAGGCGATCGCGCGGCGCGGCGCCACCATCGCGGCGCCCGTCGATGTCAAGCAGCTCCCTGCGGCGGTGCCGCACGCGTTCATGGCGATCGAGGACCGGCGCTTCTACACCCATATCGGCGTCGATCCGTGGGGCATCGCCCGGGCCGCCTGGCACAACGCGCGATCGGGCGGCGTGCAGGAGGGCGGCAGCACGATCACCCAGCAGCTCGCCAAGCTGTCTTTCCTCAGCCCCGAGCGCACCGCGACGCGCAAGCTGCAGGAGGTGGTGATCGCCTTCTGGCTGGAGCTGTGGCTCTCGAAGGAGGAGATATTCAGCCGCTATCTTTCCAACGTCTATTTCGGCGACAATGTCTATGGCCTGCGCGCGGCGGCGTGGCATTATTTCAGCAAGAAGCCGGAGCAATTGACGACGCCCGAAGCGGCGATGCTGGCCGGCCTGCTCAAGGCCCCCTCGCGCCTGGCGCCGACCGGCAACCTCAAGGGCGCGCGTGCGCGCGCAAAACTGGTCGTCGCCGCGATGGTCGATGCGGGCTTTCTGAAGAAAGACGAGGCGGCGCGGCTCAGGCCGGCGCGGCTGAGGGTCGCGCGGGTCCGCGACGTGCCCAGCGGTACCTATTTCGCCGATTGGGTGCAGCCCGAGGCGAAGACCCTGATCTCCGACCCTTATGGCGTGCGCACGGTGCAGACGACCTTGGAGGCCCGCCTGCAGCGGCTGGCCGAGCAGGCCATCCGTCGCGCCGGCGCGGGGAACGCGCAGGTCGCGCTCGTCGCGATGCGGCCGGACGGCCGCGTCGTCGCCATGGTGGGGGGGCGCGATTACCGCGCCAGCCCGTTCAACCGCGCGACCCAGGCGCGGCGTCAGCCCGGCTCGACCTTCAAGCTGTTCGTCTATCTGGCCGCGCTGCGCGCCGGAATGACCCCCGATACCGTCATCGAAGACGCGCCGCTGACGGTCGGGCATTGGACACCGAAGAATTATGACGGCCACTATCGCGGCCCGATCAGCCTGCGCGAGGCTTTCGCCATTTCGAGCAATGTCGCGGCGGTGCGCGTGTCGGAGACGATCGGGCGCGACAAGGTCGCGCGCGCCGCGCGCGATCTGGGCATCGCCAGCCCGCTGACATCCGAACCGAGCCTGGCGCTCGGCAGCTCGGGCCTGACGCTGATCGAGCTGACCGCCGCCTATGCGGCGGTGGCCGGCGACAGCTATCCGGTGACGCCGCGCGGCCTGCCCGAGGTGCGGCAAAGCTGGTTCAATCGCTTCTGGAGCAACCGACGAAGCTTCGACGGACAGACCCGGTCGATGCTGCTGGAGCTGCTCGCGGCGGCCGCCAACGAGGGCACGGGAAGGGGCGCGGCGCTGAAAATCCCGACGTTCGGCAAGACCGGCACGACGCAGGACAATCGCGATGCTCTGTTCATCGGCTTCGCAGGCGACCTGGTGACCGGAGTCTGGGTAGGCAAGGACGACAATAGTCCGCTGGGCGGCATCGCGGGAGGCGGTCTGCCGGCACGGATCTGGCGCAACTTCATGGCCGCGGCGGTCAACAGCAGCCCCGCGGCGACGCGGCCGCCGCCTAGGATCGCGCCGCCGCCCGTTCTGCCCGACGAGGATCTCATCGACGACGACGCACTCGCCGACTCCGCCGGCCAGCAAGGCGATGAGGAATTCGACGTCCAGCTCTCGCGGCCGTTCGAAGGACCGGACGACGAGGTCGATGGCGTCGTCGTTCACCGCGGCGAGCCGGCGCCCCCCGAGCCCGAACCGCCGCCGGGCGACGGCGGGCAATAAGATTCTTTCAAATCAGCCGGCGACGGCTGGGGATTCGGGATGCGTCAGGGTTCGCGCCGCCGGCGCTTGCGATGATCGTAATATTTCTTGGCGGCATAGCCTCCGGCCAGCGCCAACCCGAGCGGACCGGCAAGCCGCCGCGCCACGACCGGTGCAAGCGCGCCGATCAGCACGCCCGTCGCGCCGCTGCCATGACGCTCGGCAATGCGCTTGCCGACGAACGCACCAAAAAGCTTGCCAAACATAGATTTGCTCCTCGCGGAAGGTGTCTCCGCTAGAGCGCTACTGGCCGCCCAAGGTTCCGGTAACGTTGAGGCCTGCCGACGGCCGCTTCATCCGCGCCCGCAATTCCTGCATGCCGATACGGTCGATTGCTTCGGCCTTGTCCTTGGACCCGATCACCTTGGCGAGATGGCCGAGCAATTGGCCGATGATGTCGAAGCTTTGCATCGTCGTCTGATGACGCTGGAGAATCACCGGATCGGAGACGAACCGGTCCCCGACGACTTCGAGCAGCCGCTGGGCATATTCGATTTCCTCGGCGAGACGCGTCTCGACGGGATCGTCGGTCGGCGCGAGCGGAACGGGCCGATCCACCACTGGCTTGAGGATCGACTTCGGCTTGCCGTTGCCGCGCGCCGACGCCTGAATGGCATCGCACTCGGCCTGCGTCATCGCGCGCTCGGGAACCCCCGAACCCTGCCAACCCATTGATTCAGCGCTTATAGCCGATGCCAAATCCACAAACGGAGCCCTTCTCCAAACACCATTTCGGCCTTAACCGGCGCCTTCTTATCGCAGACGAGGTTAATTTTTGGTCGAGATTGAACAGGGGGCAAACCCCGCGTCGGCAGGACATCTTGCTGCAATCGAAGCGAAACGTCGCCTAGCCCAGCGAAAGGAGCAGCAATGGACGCTCGAGCAGGCGTTTCACTTCCTGGATGAAGCTCGCCGCATCCCAGCCATCGACGACGCGATGATCGAACGAGGAGGAGAGGTTCATCATCTTGCGGATCTCGATTCGGCCCGCGATCGCTACCGGCCGCTCGACGATTTTGTTGACCCCGACGATCGCCACCTCGGGCCGGTTGATCACCGGCGTGGAAACGATGCCGCCGAGGCCGCCAAGGCTGCTGATGGTGATGGTCGATCCCGAAAGCTCGTCGCGATTCGCCTTGCCGGCGCGGGTCGCGTCGGCAAGGCGCTGAATCTCGCCCGCCAGATTCCAGATGTCGCGGTCGTGTGCGTTGCGGATGACCGGGACGGCCAGGCCGTTGTCGGTCTGGGTCGCCATCCCCAGGTCGACATTGCCGTGACGGGTGACCACGCCCGCATCGTCGTCGAATCGGGCGTTGACCTGGGGATGAAGCGGGACCGCGCGACACACGGCGGTGATGAGGAACGGCAGCAGGCTCAGCTTCGGGTTCGCGCCGCGATCGTCGTTCATCATCGCGCGGGTGGCTTCGAGCGCCGTGACGTCGACTTCCTCGACATAGGAAAAATGCGGGATCCGGCGCTTGGCCTCCTGCATATTCTCGGCGATGCGGCGGCGCAGCCCGGTAATCTTGATCTGTTCGTCGGCCCGAACCGCACGACGGCTCGGCCCGCCGACGGCACCGCCATTGTAGAGCAGATAGGCATCGAGGTCGGAGTGGCGAATCCGGTCGCCGCCGGCGGCCAGCACGGAAGCCAGATCGATACCGAGGTCGCGCGCGCGGCGGCGGACGGCAGGCGAGGCCAGCACGGCCGGTCCCGAAGCCGCTGCGACGGGCGCCGGTGCCGCCGTTTCGTCGCCGGACCGGCGATCCGGACCGCGTCGTTCGCCTTGGCGCCGATCATCCTGATCGCGGTCGTCCGACCGCCGATCGCCCTCGTCCGAGCGCCGTTCGCTTTCGCGCCGGTCGCCGGAACGGCGATCGCCGCTTTCATCGGCGGAAGCACGGGCTGTCTTCGCCGGCGCATCGTGCTGCGCCGCGGCGCCCTTTGCCGACGCGACGCTCCCGCCGTCCTCTGCCTTCGCTTCGGCAGCCTGCTGATCGGTGTCGATCACGACCAGCACCGAGCCGATCGAAATCTGGTCGCCGACCTCGCCGGCAAGCTCCAACACCTTGCCCGCGACCGGCGATTCCATCTCGACGGTCGCCTTGTCGGTCATCACGTCCGCGAGCCGGCCGTCCTCATCGACCCGATCGCCGATCTTGACGTGCCAGGCGGTGATCTCGGCCTGGGCGATGCCTTCGCCGATGTCGGGAAGCCGGAATTCGTATCGTGCCATAGGTGGATCAGTCCTCGACTATTTTCTTGAGGGCGAGGCCGACGCGAACCGGCCCTGGGAAATAACCCCATTCGAGCGAATGCGGATAAGGGGTGTCGAAACCGGTGACGCGCACCACCGGCGCTTCGAGCGCATAGAAACAGCGTTCCTGCACCAGCGCCGCCAGTTCGGCGCCGAAGCCGGCCGTCCGCGTCGCTTCATGAAGGACGAGACATCGGCCGGTCTTGCGGACCGATCGCTCGATGGTCTCGATATCGACCGGCACGAGCGTGCGAAGATCGATCACCTCGGCGTCGACGCCCGTGGATTCGACGGCAGCCTGAGCGACATGAACCATTGTGCCATAGCATAACATGGTCACCGCCTCTCCGGTACGAACGATCGACGCCTCGCCGAGCGGAACGACATAATGGCCGTCGGGCACCTCGGATAGCTTATGGTCTGACCATGGCGAAACCGGTCTCTCCCAATGACCGTCGAACGGTCCGTTATAAATGCGCTTGGGCTCGAAGAAGAGCACCGGGTCATTGTCCTCGATGGCGGCGATCAGCAATCCCTTGGCGTCATAGGGATTGGACGGGATCACGGTCTTGATTCCGGACACATGGGCGAACAGAGCCTCGGGCGACTGGCTGTGCGTCTGCCCGCCGAAAATGCCGCCGCCGTACGGCGTGCGCACGACGAGCGGGATGAACCATTCGCCGGCGGTGCGATAGCGCATGCGCGCCGCTTCGGAGACGATCTGGTCGAAGGCGGGATAGATGTAGTCCGCGAACTGGATCTCGGCGATCGGACGCAGGCCATAGGCGGCCATTCCGATCGCCACCCCGACGATCCCGCCTTCGGCGATCGGCGTGTCGATCACGCGCGCCCGGCCGAACCGCCTCTGCAACCCTTCGGTTGCCCGGAAAACACCGCCGAAAAAGCCGATGTCCTCGCCAAGCGCGACGATGTCGGGGTCGCGCTCCAGCATCACGCGATGAGCGCTGTTGATCGCCTGAATCATGTTCATCGCGCTCATTTGCGCCAGGCCTCCACCTCGGCGACCATCTGCGCCTTCTGCTCACGCAAATGCCAGGGGATGGTCTCGAACACG
Source organism: Allosphingosinicella sp. (assembly GCA_035248285.1). Taxonomy (GTDB): domain Bacteria; phylum Pseudomonadota; class Alphaproteobacteria; order Sphingomonadales; family Sphingomonadaceae; genus Allosphingosinicella. The sequence goes on from DATFHP010000094.1 coordinate 22,115, forward strand.
TCGTCGAACATCGACGCGACGCGGTCCGGATCGAAGGCGACGCTCAAGGTGCCCAGCTTTTCGGCGCTCTTCTGGATGTCGCGAATCTCGCCGGTCAGCTCCGCCTGGAGCGCCTCGTGGCGCTCCTGGTCCCATTCGCCAAGCAGGATGAGATGCTGCTTCAGTCGCTCGATCGGATCGCCGAGCGGCCATTCGCGGCCGGCCTCGGCCGGCCGATAGGCTTTGGGGTCGTCGCTCGTCGAATGACCCTCGACGCGATAGGTGAACAATTCGATCAGCGTCGGCCCGTGATTGGACCGCGCCCGATCGGCCGCCCAGCGCGTCGCGGCATAGACGGCGAGCGGATCGTTGCCGTCGACGCGCAGACCGGCGATCCCATAGCCCAGGGCACGTGCCGCAAAGGTCGTCGCCTCTCCGCCGGCGACGCCGGAGAAGGTCGAGATGGCCCATTGGTTGTTGACGACGTTGAGGATGACCGGCGCCCGGTATACCGACGCGAACAGCACCGCATTGTGGAAGTCGCCCTCCGCCGTCGCGCCTTCGCCGATCCAGCCGGCGGCGATGCGGCTGTCGCCCTTGATCGCCGAGGCCATCGCCCAGCCGACCGCCTGCGGATATTGCGTCGCCAGATTGCCCGAGATCGAAAAGAAGCCGTGCGCGCGGTCCGAATACATGACCGGAAGCTGCCGGCCCTTCAGCTTGTCGCCGCGATTCGAATAGACCTGGCACATCATGTCGAACATCGGATAGCCGCGCGCGATCAGCAGGCCTTGCTGGCGATAGGTGGGAAAGCACATGTCCTCCCGCTCGAGCGCATGCGCGGCGGCCACCGCAACCGCCTCCTCGCCGGTCGACTTCATGTAGAAGCTGGTCTTGCCCTGGCGCTGCGCGCGGTACATGCGATCGTCGTAGATGCGCACGCTCATCATATCGCGAAGCATCCGGCGAAGCGTATCCGGCCCCAGCTTCGGATCCCATTGTCCGACCGCCTTGCCCTCGGCATCGAGCACGCGAACCAACGTATAGACGAGTTCGCGAGTCGCGCTCCCCGGCGCGGCGATGTCCGGCCGGGCCACCGCGCCGGCAGCGGGAATGTCGAGATGGCTGAAATCCGGTGCGTCGCCCGGCCTCGTTTCAGGCTCGGGAACATAGAGCGAGAGCACCGGCCTGTTCGGGCGCTCCTTGTCTTTCGTCATCCGCAATCCGTTTCTCGAACGCAGCCGGCCACGCGGATGCGCATACATCGTTCACGACGTGGCTCTAGTCGATTCGGAACCGCGATGCACGCCTTGCGCGGCACCTTCCGCGTTGACCCGTGGATACGCCTCACGTATATTCCTTTCATGGAATGTCTGACGTGAGCTGGGATGTCGAGCATACGGATGAATTTGAAGATTGGTTCGTCGATCTGCCCGAGGCCGACCAGGACGCGATTGACTTCACGGTCGATCTTTTGATGGCTCAAGGTCCGCAGCTGCGGTTCCCGCATTCGTCGGGTATCAACGACTCCCGCCACTCACATATGCGCGAGTTGCGGATTCAGAGTGAGGGCAAACCGCTCAGAGTTTTCTACGCCTTCGATCCGCGCCGATCGGCAATCCTGCTGATCGGCGGCGACAAGACCGGGGACGATCGCTTCTACCAGCGGATGATCCCCATCGCCGACGAGCTTTACGAGGTGCATTTGGAAGAACTGAGGCATGAAGGATTGTTGAAATGAGTGGACATCGACCGTTCTCCAAATTGAAGAAGGGTTGGAGCGCCGAGCGCCTCGCTGCCAATGCCGCGCGCAAGGCGAAGCTGACCGAGGAGATGGTCAGCCTCGAACAGCTGCGGGAAGGTCTCGGCATCAGCCAGGAGGAGCTCGCCAGCGTCATGGACGTGCAACAGCCCGCCATTTCGAAATTGGTGCGGCGGCCAGACATGAAGGTCAGCACGCTGCGCGAACTGATCGCCGCGATGGGCGGTGAATTACATATCACCGCGACCTTTCCGGATCGGTCCGTGGAAATTGGGAACTTCAGACCTTCGGCCGGTTGACACGCTGCGATCTCGTCACCCTTCGTTCAGCCCAGACAGTTCTTGCCGATCAGGGATCGATGCAGGCGGCTATCGATTCGAGCTTGCGAATCCGTTCCTTGAGGTCGGAGATTTCGATACGCTCGGCGACTCCTGAAGGACGCCTGCCCGAAAGCTCGGCCCGCTTGAACGCGAGCCATCCGTTCCAGGCCTTGAGGAAGGCGAAGGCCATGATCGAAAGACCGCCGACGGCGATCAGCGCCAGAGAAACCCATGCAAAAGATTCGGTCATCTCTTCCTCCTCTGCGCCCAATCGTCAGCGCAGCGCATCGATCTGGCGCGCGAGGCCGTGGTTCGCGTTGTCGACATAGGCGTCAGCCTCGGCACGCAGTCCGGCACCGCGGCCCGTCGCCGGAACCGAGCCTTCGAAGCGCTGGTCCGGCGAGGACTGTTTCGGCGCCGCGATCCAGGCGACGACGCCGTAGGCGAGCAGCGTCCATGGGAAGGCGCCAAGCAGGGTGACGAACACCGCCGCGATACGCACGAGCGTGACGTTGAAGCCGGTAAGGTCGGCAATGCCGCCGCACACGCCGAGCAGCATCGCATTGCCCTTGTCCAGCCGGAATGCCTTCTTCATCGTCCAACCTCCTTTTGATGCGCCGACACCATGTTTGCCCGTTCCCGACGGGACCGAGCCAATGATTACAAGAGCCGTGCCAAAAGGGATTTTCGGCGGTTTTCCGCCAAGTAAGCCTAGCTCTCCGACAGGCTGCAGGAGTTCGAATCCCAATTATTGGGAGATTTCGCCGATATCGGGCCGCCATCTCGGGCAACTATATACTTTACTTAGCAGCCCGGTTGTGCGATAAGCTGGCTATCGAGGGAACGAAGCCATGACTGTCAACATCACCGACCCCATTTTCCACGACGAAGCCAAGGCGGCGGCACATATCGAAGCTTCGCGTTGGAACGGCGAGCCCACATGCCCTCACTGTGGCTCAGCTCGCGTGCGTCGCATGGAAGGCAAGACCCAGGCTGGCATGTTCCTTTGCAATGATTGCCGCGACAAGTTCACCGTTCGCACTGGCACCGTCATGGAGCGCAGCCACGTCCCCCTACACAAGTGGCTTCTGGCAACGCATCTGCTTGCCGCCTCCAAGAAGGGCATGAGCGCCAAGCAGATGGAGCGCATGCTAGGCGTGAGCTACAAGACAGCTTGGTTCCTCTGCCACCGCATCCGTGAAGCTATGGAAAGCGACAGTGGACCGCTTGGTGGCGATCCTGAGCGCATTGTCGAAGCGGATGAAACATGGGTCGGCGGCAAAGTGTCAAACCGCCGCGACAAGTACACAGCCCCCAAGAAGATTGTGTTCACGCTCATTGAGCGCGGCGGGCAGGCTCGCAGCTTCCATATCGCCAATGTGCATGCCACTACGCTGCGCTCGATCCTGTTCCAGAATGCGGATCGGCTCTCGACGCTGATGACCGACGAGTTAGGCGCTTACACGGTAGCGGGCCGCTCTTATTGGGCGCACCAGACCGTCAATCACAGCATGCGCGAATATAGCCGTGGCCAGTGGCACACGAATACCGCCGAAAACTTCTTTTCGATCTTCAAGCGTGGCGTGATCGGGACCTACCATCACATGAGT
>DATFHP010000095.1:0-17774 GCA_035248285.1 Allosphingosinicella sp.
ATGTGACAATGGCATCGACGACCGCGAGAGTTCCGCGGCTAGTCTTTTGGATCCTGGCCGCCGTCCTGTTCGGCGCGCTGACGTTGAAATCTTCGGCAAGACCGGCACTCGGTTCGACACCGCTGACGACCGCCGCGTTCCCGACCGATCCGGTCCTGTCGGTTATGACCTACAATGTCGAAGGCCTGCCCTGGCCCGTGCGGTTGGGCAGGGACGAGGCGATCGCGCGGATCTCCGAGCGCCTGCGCGCGCTTCGCCAATCGGGTCGGCAACCGCATGTCGTCGTCCTCCAGGAAGCCTTCACGGATGCGGCCAAGCAAATAGGCGCCGACAGCGGCTATCCCTATGTGGCGAGCGGGCCTCCGCGCGAACTGACGACGTCAGTTCCCGTCACTCCGGCCGATCGGGCTTTCGCTGCGGAGGGGCGCTGGTTCAAGGGCGAGGCCATGGGCAAGTTTCTGGACAGCGGCCTGTTGCTGCTTTCCGACTATCCGATCCTCGCCGTCCGCCGCGCTTCCTTCCCCGTCGAGTCGTGCGCCGGTTACGACTGCCTTGCCAACAAGGGCGTTCTGATGGCGCTGATCAAGGTGCCGGGGTCGCGCAGCCCGGTGGCCGTGGTCGACACGCATCTCAACTCGCGCAGCGCTTCCCATGTCGGCTTCGGCCGCTCCCTCTATGCCTACCGGCGCCAACTGGAGACGTTGGGCGACTTTGTCCGCGCGGATATTCCCGCCGATAGTCCGATGATCGTAGCTGGCGATTTCAATGTGGGCGGGGATGCGCAGCGCTTGGCTGCATTCCGCGCGTTACAGGCCGGCTGGTCGCGAAGCGGTTCGAGCATTCTTCTTCAAGACGTGCTTCACAACTGTTTTGCGGCCGGCCGCTGCGGGGGCCCTTCCCGCGATGCGACGGTGTCGCTCGCCCGAGAGAAGGATCTTCAGATCTTCGCACCCGCCGGCGAAACGAAGCTGACGGTGCGGGGGGTCGCCGTTCCTTTCGGCCATGAGGAAGATGGGACGATGCTGTCCGATCATGTCGGCTATATCGCTTATTATGACCTTTCGGCTTCGCATCCTGCGATGGCGCAGAAGCTGGCGATGGGGCCGGCCGAGCCATCTCCGGAGCGCCCGATAGCGCGGAGTCGACCTATTTGAGCGACAAGCCATCGATCGCGCGCCCTTTTGGAGCATCGCAATGCCACGCCTGACCGACATATGGCGCACTGCTATCGTCCGCGCACCCATGGCTCGGATCATGGCCGGAGGCGGCTTCGAGGGCCTCGAGATCAGGTGGTTGCCGCCGGGCCGACCCTTCACCTTCCTCGCGGATCCCTTCGGGGTCTGGCGAGACGGGCATCTGTTCATGTTTGCCGAAACCTTTGACTACCGGGACCGGCTCGGCGGCATCGACGTGCTGACTTTCGATGCAAGCCTGCGCCCGACCGCGCGGGCGCCTGCCCTCCGGGAGCAATGGCACCTCTCCTACCCGGCGATCGCCGAAGACGAAGGCGAAACCTATATGTTGCCCGAGGCGCACCGATCGGGCGGCCTCACCCTCTATCGGGCTGCAGCATTTCCGGACCGCTGGGAGCCCGTCGCGAAGATCGAACTCGACGTCCCGCCGGTGGACGCCACCCCGTTGTTCTTCGATGGTTTGTGGTGGCTGTTTTATTCGCCGTCGACCACCAAGCACGACAAGGTTAGCAGACTGCATCTGGCCTTTGCCGAGCGCCTTGCCGGGCCTTGGCGGAACCACCCGTCCAACCCGGTGCGGATCGACCGCTCCAGCGCGCGGCCGGGAGGGACGCCGATCGTGGTCGATGGCTGCATCGTCGCACCGATGCAGGATTGCACGAACACCTATGGCGGCGGGGTTCGTCCCCTGCGGATCACCCGTCTGACGACCGCCACATTCGAAGCCGAGCCAGGCGACGCCATAAGCGCTCCAGCGAGTTTCGCGCCCTTCGACGAGGGATTGCACACGCTTTCGGCCTGCGGCGATGTCACCCTGATCGACGCGAAACGGATCGACAGGTCGGTGAACGGCCTCACGATTGACGCCCGCCGCCATTTGCATCGGCTCTTCACGGCCTCATCGTTTCCAGCCGTTTGAAGATCGTCTCGCCGGCGCGCACGAAGGCAGTGCGGCCGAAGTGGTTCAATACGCGCGCGCGCGACGCCGCGCCTGCCCCGATACTAAGCTGCGGCGCGCCAAGGAACTGCATCAATGCCTTCCCAAGGGCTTCCGGGTCGCCTGGCGGAACGAGCATTCCGGAGACACCTTCCTCCACCGAATGAGGCAGTTCGCCTACCGCCGAAACGATGCAGCCCAGCCCGGCCTGCATCGCCTCGTGCGCGGCGATGCAGAGTCCTTCGGACCGCGATGGCTGGAGATAAAGGTGAAGACCGGCCAGGAACTCCCGCGGCCGGTCAGCAAAACCCAGCATGGAGAGATTGTCGATTCCGGCCTGCGCCGCTGCCATGACCAATGCATCCCGCTCTTCGCCTTCGCCGGCGATCGCTATCGAGAATGGCACCGGTGGCCGGAACCCCTGGCCTCTGAGCAGCGCGAGCGCCTCGACGAGGACGTCATAGCCCTTGACTCGATGGAGGCGGCCCAGGCTGCCGAGGCGGAACGGTTCGCCGGGAGACCAAGGTTGCGCTCGGGGAGCGGTCGGATCGGCGGCGAACAAGGGCCATTTCGTCATTCGTTCGGGCGGCACGCCGAGCCGGGTCGCCGTCAACGACGTCACGGATTCCGAATCGCCGATCCAGAGCCGCGACAGACGCTGTGTGGCGCGCAGCAACCGAAGATTGGCGGGCTTCAGATAGGCGGCATGCTGCCAGCTCACGACCGGAATTCGCCGCCGCGCTCCTACGATTTGGCCCAATAATGTCGCCCGGGTGAGCGACGTCCAGATGTGGGTCGGAAGGTAATGCGCGATCCCGCGGTCCAGCCAGCGCAGGGCGGCGACATGGTCGTCAAGGCCGCCGTCTCGCACCTCTGCTGTTATGCCCGCGGCGCGAATGGCTGGCAGTGCGCGGCCGTCCCGGCGCGCGAGAGCGAACAGCCGCACATCGGCGCCGCAATCGCGCAAGACGCCGATCACGGCCGGCACCGGCGATGCCGCTCCGCCGCCTTCGACCGAATTGATGACATAGGCTATGCGCACCATCAGCCGGCCACCGAAGCGCTGTCGCGGGCGGAAAGGCCGCCACGGCTGGTCCGCCATACGAACCAGACCAGAAGTGCGCTTGCCGCGAGCGACTGCAGAATCGCCTGGAATCCGGCCCCCACCAGCCCGACCTGCAAGAGCAGCAAGGGGAGGAGCGGGAGAAGCCCGAGACTGCTGACCAGATTGGCGCTGACCGATAATCCCGGCCTTCCCATTGCGACCAAAGCGGCACTCGCCGGCGGCGCGACGAGCAGCACCACCCGCGCCAGGGCGAGCCAGATCATCAACCCGGCGGCGCCGGCAAAAGCGGGACCGCCGAGCAGCGTCGCGAGCTGCCGCGAGAATAAGGTCAGCAGCAACAATACGGGCAAGGCCGAGGCGAGCGCGATTCCCACGCAGCGCAGCAGGGCGCGCCGCACCGGCGCGCCACGGCCACCGTCCGCGACCAGCTTCGCCAGCTCGGCATAGGCGGCCTGCCCCAGCAACTGTGCCGGCTGCGCGATCACCACCGTGGCCCGCTGTGCGACCGCGTAGAGACCGGCGGAGGCCGGTCCCAGCAGCCATCCGACGAATAGCGGCGCGATGCGTCCCGCCAATTCGCCGAACGTGACGTCCGCATTGGCGGCGATCATGAAGCGCCAGATACCGGGATTGTCGCGGCGTGCGCCGGAGGTGCCGGCCGCCAAGAGATGTCCTGCCAGATGTCGTCTCGCCACGAGCAGTCCGAGCAGCCACAGCGAAAGCCACTCGGCCAGCGCCGCCATCAGCCACGCGACGAGAAAGCCCTTCAGTCCCCAGCCGAACAGCGCAACCAGCACCGCGCCTATCAGCCTCATCGTCGGCGCTACGGCATTGTGTGCCCCAAGCAGATCGAAGCGCCGCATGAGCTGGAGAAAGCCGGCCGGGGTCGACCGAATCGATGCCAGCACCGCCAGACTGTAGGGGATCGCGAATGCCTGCGCGGTGGGCGACCAGCCGAGGCGTGGCCCGACCAGCGGTGCCAGCAGTGCGGCCACGACCACCGCCGCCGCTCCGCCGGCCAACTCGACCAGTCCGGTGAACCGCAGCAGCCGAGCCATGCGGGGGCTGTCGCCGACGGCGATCGCCTGCGCGCCGTAGCGTACCACCGCCTGCCAGCCGGGAAACTCGATGATCCCGCCCACCGTCATCACATAGGTGTGCACAAGGATCAGGACACCATAGTCGGCCGGCCCCAGCACGCGAGCCGTGATCACCATATAGGCAAGGCTCAACAGCCCCGCCGCAGCCTTGCCGGCGATCAGCAAGCCGAGATTCGAATAGATGCGGCGAACGATTCCTGTCGGCGGCCGGTCAGGCAAGTGCGCGCTGGTCCTCGACCAGGGGTGGGGGAACGGACTGGCCGAGCAGCCCGGCGACCGCGCGCGCGGCACGCTGTGATGACGGTTCAGCGCTCAGATCGAAGCTGTATTCGAACAGCTCCTGCTGGATTGGCCGGTAAATGTGGGCGTGGTGATCGATGGTGTATCGAAGCGCGGACTCGAACCGGCTCATATCATCGATCACCGGGCCGGCGCGCCAGTGCGCGTAGTTGGGATCGCCGGCATGATCGATGCCATGGACGTTGAGGAAGAGGCATGGGCCGGGGTGTTGCAGAAATTCATAAACCTGGCTGCTGACGTCGCCGACGTAGATATCCGCCAGGTTCGTATAGGTCATCGTCGTCGAGGCGCGGCTGCCGAGATCGATGTGAATATTGGGGGCGCGAAGATAGCGTTGGTCGATATGCCCGGCGCGGTCGATACGAAGCTTGTCGATGGTGACGGCGAACCGCCGCTCGAACAGCATGACGTGGGGCGCGAAGATCAGATGATATTCCTCGTGAGCGAGGAAGAAATCCAGCACCTGGCGGCCCCATTTGTACCAGGACGACAGATGCGGTGACACATGCGGATTGTAGAGGACGATCGGTCGGCCGTCATCATGCAGGGGGAGCGGCCGGGGCCCTGGAGCGGCGATGTCGAACTTGGGGTAGCCCACGATCGTGATCCGCTGAGGATCCACCTTCGCCTCCGCGACGAGGCGATCTTTGATCTTTTGCCCGGAAACGAGAACATGATCGAAGCCGGCGCTGGCATTGTCGAATCCGATCGCGCGATCCCCGGCGCCGTGACGGGTGTGAACGATTTTCAGGTCGTCGAGACCGTAGCGCGTCTTGAGGATCAGTGAAGTCTTCTCGGCGACCACGAGCAGGTCGAGGCTGCGGAAGAAATCGAGATTGTCGCGATAGACGAGCAACTTGGTGGCTGGGACGATGGCTTCGAGCCCTGTCGCCAACGTCCGGCTGGAAAGCGAGCCGAGGCGCAGCTCGACAAGGCTGATGCGATCACCGATTTCGCCCTGCCCGAGCCGAATGACTTCGGCCGACAGACGCTTGTTGGTGGTCGCCACCAGAACTTCGATATCCAGCCCGGCACGCGCGAGCGCCAGGGCGATCGGGAGGCTGTGCGCCACCTGATGCACCTGATCGTGATTGAATAGAAATCCGACCTTCACGCCCAAAGACGTCACGGCGGGGACCATTACGCATCCGGCAATGAAAATTACTTGGCGACGATCCGAATTCGGCGAAGCGGCAGCATTGTGCGAATGTGAGCGGCGCGTCGGCGCCAAGACCGAAATCGATCGCGATCGGCGCTCAGACTTGCGCGGCGCCGCCGTCCGCGAACAGTTCGGCTCCCGCCACGAAGCTGGAGTCGTCGGACGCGAGGAACAAGGCCGTCGCCGCTGCTTCCTCCACAGTGGCTGCCCGGCCGAGCGGGACGGTGGCGACGACACGATCGGCGACGCCCGGCGTGGCGGCGATGCGCGGCGTCAGGACCGGGCCGAGGCTGAGCACGTTCGTCCGAATTCGCCGATCCTTCAGCTCGGCGGTCCACGTGCGCGCAAAGGAGCGCAGCGCGGCCTTCGTCGACGCATAGACCGTCATCCCCGGCATTCCCATCGCGCCGACCATGGATCCGATAAGGATGATGGAAGCGCCGTCGCTGAGGATCGGCAGGGCCTTCTGGACCGTGAAAAGTGCGCCGCGGACGTTCAGCGAATAGACACTGTCGAACTGTTCCGGCGTGACCTGGTCGAGCGGCGCAAAGCTGGGCTTGGCGGCATTGACCACGAGGATATCGAGACGCCCCTTGACCGACTCTACGGTCTGGAAAAGGCGCGCGATGTCGTCGAGGTCGGCTGCGTCGCCTTGGACCGCCATGGCGCGATCGCCGATTTCGCCGACCAGCTTGTCGAGCCTTTCCTTGCGGCGCCCGGTGAAGAAGACGTACGCGCCCTCTTCGACAAACCGGCGGACGATCCCCAGTCCGATGCCGTCGCTTCCTCCCGTGACGACGGCCACTTTATCCTGCAATCTCGGCATCCGCATTCTTCCCCGTTCGAATGGCAAGCGCCGCCCACGCCTGCCGGCCTGACGCCCCCTCGATCGCGGCATCTTCTATAGCCTCGGGGAAAGTTGTCACTGGCCGGCGGGGGGTGAAACTTCATCCCCGTGCCGCCCGCTTGGCGAAGCCAAGGCCGTGCGCGGCCATTGCGGCCTCATATATTCGTGAAGGCTGAGGGGTAACGAGGGAGCAACAGCAGCAACAGGCAGGCGGCGCAAAGGCCCGCACCCGAGATAAGAAATGCGATCTGGTAGCCGCCCCAATGGTCGAAGCTCAAGCCCACGAGAAAGGGACCAAGAGCGATGCCGACCATGTACACGCTGTAAATGCATCCGAAGATTTGCGCATAGGCCTTGATGCCGAAATAACGGCCCGCCACGTAGCTGATCAGGTCGATCTCTGCGCCGGCCCCGACGACCTGAAGGAGCGTGACGACGACGGCGACGATGAGATTGTCGAACGCCGCCATTGCGAATGAGCCGACGACCGCGATGCCGAAGATCCAGACCGAAACATAAGGAGCGAAGAAGCGGTCGAAGAGGAAGCCGGCGAAGACCTTTCCGAAAATGCCGAGGATGCCGGTCGCGCCCACCAGCACGGCGAGTCCATCGGCGGGCAGACCCAGATCCGAAACCAGCGCTGGCATGTGCACCATCACGCCCTGCAGGTTGCTCGACATGAGGAGGGCGATGCCAAGCATCAGCCAAAAGGCGCGGGTCCGTGCCGCTTCCCCCAGCGTCAGCCCCGCGGAAGGCTCCCTCGTCGAATCCTTGTCGAGGCCATCGGCCGTATCGTCGGGGGCCATGCGCATTCCAAACACAGCGATTGGCAGGCCCACCAGCAAGGGAAAGACGGTCAAGCCATAATAAGCGCCATGCCAGCCGGCGCGGTGGATCAACTCGACCGCGACGGGCGCGGACACCGCCATGCCGAGTGTCACCCCGGCGGCCGCTACGCCGAGCGCCAATCCACGATGCTGATTCATCGGCCCCGAGAACCAGCCGGACAGGACGCGCACATAGGCGATGATATTGGAGCCCGCGCCGAGCATGGCGACCAAGGCATATCCGACATACAGCCCTGCGAGGCCCAGCCTGTCGATGAGAAAGGGCAAGCTCGCCGTTGCCGCCGCATAGCCGGTCAGCGAAGCGATCAGCATGATCTTGACCCCGAAGCGGTCGATCGCGCGCCCGATGAAAGGATTGACGATGGCCTGGGCGAAAGACGCCACCGACAGGGCCAGGACGACGGCGCCGCGCGACCAGCCGTGGCTTTCGCTCAGCGGCTTTATGAACAGGCTGACGTTTACGAGCATCACCGACGTCGAGCAGCACATGACGCCGATGACGCAGAGGCCCAGAATGAGCCAGGCATTTTGGCGGAGCTTTGGCGGCGCTAGCGCGGGCATGGGTGTCGCCTGTTCGCTCCCGGCATCATTCCTCCTACGCCCCCTGCAATCAGTCGATCGCATCCCATTGCCAGCTTCAATCTCGCCTCATGAAGATGCAAGGGCAGACGCTTCGTGCCCGCTTGTCCGGAAAGGCGGCAATCGAGTAATCCAAATATGAGGTTCAGCTCTAATCAAGTCCGCGCGCGCAAACCCGCGGATTGCTGTCGATCGAAGCGGCGAGACTGCGCCCCCCGTCGCAAGACCCATGTCTCCGGTTCCATCGAGCAACGGGGCGGGGCGGTCGCCTGTTTTCACGCCGGGACGTCGCGGCGAAGGCCGCAGGCCGGGTCCGCGTTTTTGGCTCGTTCCTGCCAGCCCACGACATTGCAAATAATCATAAGACTTCAAGCAACAGTTGTTTGACGCTCAACAGGTCGGTGCCGATATCTGCCGCAAAACGAACGACGCCAATAGCGAGGAACCATGTCACGGCATCCGATGCTCCGATTGGGAACCGTGGTTTACGGGCTCGGCCAATCTCAATCGAGCTGGCTCGATCCGAGCCTGAATCTCGAGTCCGAAATAAGCTTCGATTATCAGCGTCGCGTGGTCCAGCTGGCGGAACAGGCGAAGCTGGACTTCGTCTTCATCGGCGACAACCCATATTGCGGGCTCGACTCTTGGCCTGCGATGATGAGCCATTTTGAGCCGATCACGCTGCTGGCGGCGCTGGCGGTGGTCACGTCCCATATCGGATTGATTCCATCGATCAGCACGTCGTTCGCCGAACCCTATAATGTGGCGCGTCAGCTCGCATCCCTCGATCATTTGAGTGGCGGCCGGGCCGGCTGGAACCTTGTCACGACCGCGCATCCGGGCGCCGCGAAGAACTTCAACCTGTCCGAGCATATCGCACATGACGAGCGGTATGTGCGGGCTGAAGAGCATCTCGAAATCGTTCGCGGGCTTTGGGACAGCTGGGAAGACGACGCCTTTGTCCGCGACCGCGGCACAAGACGCTACTTCGACGCGAGCAAGCTCCATCCGCTCAACCATGTCGGCAAATATTTCTCGGTTGCGGGCCCGCTCTGCATCGAGCGGCCCCCGCAAGGCCATCCGGTCATCGCGCAGGCCGGGGGATCCCCCACCGGAATAGCGTTCGCGGCGCGCAACGCGGAGATCATCTTCACCGGTGCGCGATCCTTCGAGATCACGCAGCAGCATTATCGAGCGGTCAGGACGGCGGCGCGTGCTGCCGGCCGGTCCCCCGACGCGCTGATCATAACGCCCGGCGTGGCCCCGATCATCGGGTCCACCGACGAGGAAGCGGAGCGACGCTTCGAGGCTTTGAAGGAGCTTCCTTCGATCGAGGAGGCATTGGTGGATCTGCGCGACCGGTTCGCGGGTCACGATTTCTCGCAATATGATCTGGATGCGCCGTTCCCCGACCTCGGCGAGATCGGCGCCGAAGGGTGGCAGAGCCGCACCAATCAAATCAAGCAGAAGGCCGCGGCCAACAACCTCACCCTCAGGCAGGTCGCCATGGACCAGATGATACCGAGGTCGGATTTCATCGGCTGTCCCGAAAGGATCGCCGACCGGATGGAAAAATGGTTCCGCGACGACGCGGCCGACGGCTTCATCCTCAATGTCGGCAACAACGACAGTCTCGCGGACTTTGTCACCCACGTTCTCCCGATCTTGCAGCAGCGTGGGCTCTGCCGCCGCGACTATGTCGGACCCACCCTCAGAGAAAATCTGGGCATACCCAGACCAAAGAACAGGCACGCCGAAGCATGAAGAGACATCAGATAAAAAAACGGGGAGAGTAAGATGAAATACCACCAAGTACTGACAGGCATGATCCTGGCGGCGGCAACCGCGTCGCAAGCCTCTGCGCAGGAGACTGCGCCGGCCCCGGCGGCCAACAAAAGTGACGCGTCGTCCGCCCAAGGCATCGAAGACATCGTCGTTGTCGCGCAAAAGCGCAGCGAGCGCCTCCAGGACGTGCCCATCGCCATCACCGCCGTCACGTCGCAGACCCTGGAGAAGGCGAATATCGATGACGTCTACGATCTGGGGCAATCGGTCGCGGGCCTCGTCGCGAGCCAAAACAACACCGTCGGATCGCTGGTGGCGATGATACGCGGCGTCGGCTCGATCGTCGGGTCCGCCGGCTACGAGAACTCCGTGGCCCTCTATCTCGACGGCGTCTATGCCGCCTCGACCGACGGAGCCATGCTTCGTCTCAACAATATCGAGCGGATCGAGGTGCTGAAAGGTCCGCAGGGCACGTTGTTCGGTCGCAACGCGACCGGCGGCGTGATCAACATCATCACGCGCGATCCCGGCCAGGAATTCTCCGGCAACGCCAGCCTGGGTTATGATTCCTACCGTACGGTCAAGGCCAACGCCTATGGGACAACCGGGCTGGGGCGAAACGTCGCCATCGACCTGGGACTGAGCTTCATGAGCCAGGGAAAGGCCTATGGTCACAACTTCGCCAACGACACCGACTATCAAAAGGCGAACTATGAATTTGCCGCGCGCTCGAAGCTTCTGATCACCCCGACCGAATCCACCAAGATTCGGATCATTGGGGATTACGAACGATCGAAGTCCACCCGGGGCTTCCCCGTTCCAGTTCCGGAATCCCCGCTACGCGGCGCGTTCGTGCGGCCGGTGCCTGGGCCCTATGATGCCAACGCCGACGGCGCGGTGCCGCGCCGGAATCACGGCGGTGGGGTTAGTGCTCAGGTCGAACAGGAAATCGGGGATCTCAAGCTCGTCGATATCCTTGCCTACCGCACGCAGCGCACATCGGCGGTGCTGGACGGCGATGCCTCTCCGTTGCCCGTGCAGACCATCGCCGTAACCCAGTTCCAGCGACAGTTCACAAACGAGCTTCGTCTCGAGTCGCCGAGCGGCAGAAACCTCACCTGGCTTCTCGGCGCCTATTATTTCAGGTTCAACAGCTCCTATGATCCGTTGATTGTAGGCTTGGGACCGATCTTCGCTCCGCTGCCGACCAGTGTGGCGGCGATTCGGTTCGACTCCGGCCAGCTCACCAAGTCCTACGCGGGCTTCGGGCAGGCCTCGCTTCGAATCGGCGAGCACACCACTTTGACCGCCGGCCTGCGCTACAGCAGCGACAAGGCTCGGCGTTACGGCACGCAAACGCTTACGCTGAACAACGGGACTTCGTTCCTCGGCGCGGCCGGCCTTGCCAACCTTGCTGCCGAGGCAAAATTCAACAAGCTGACCTGGCGTCTGTCGGTGGACCATAAATTTGACGAGCGCGTGATGGCCTATGCGTCCGTCAATCGCGGCTTCAAAGGCGGCGGGTTCAATCCCAATAACGTCGACGACAAGATTCCCTACAAGCCTGAAACCTTGGACGCCTATGAGGTCGGAATAAAGTCGGATCCGGTTCCAGGTGTTCTGCGAGCCAATCTCGCTGGTTATTATTACGATTACAAAAATCCCCAGTTTGCCGTGATCGCGAATGGAGTTGCCTATACGCGCAACGCACCTAAGGCGATAATCTATGGCATCGATTTCGACGCGAATATCGTGCCTGCGAAGAATCTTCGCATCGACCTGGGTCTGGCCTGGAATCATGCAAGGTTCGGCACCTTTTTCCAGGGCCCGATCTTCATCGGCTGCCCGGTCGGCGTGGCGCGGCCCTGCGCTGGCGACATAACCGGGAATCATTTGCCGACGGTGGCCGACTGGACCGTCACCGGCTCGATCGACTACAATGTTCCGCTGGCAAACGGAGGCAGCATCGACTTCAACGGCAACGCGAGCTTCCAGTCGAAAACGTCTCATGACGCCGCCGAGACTTACGTGGCGCCGGCCTTTGAGACGGTGAAGGCATCGGTCACGTGGCATCTGCCGGGCGATCAGATTTTCATCCGCGCCTATGTCGACAATTTGACCAACGACATCACGTACCGGCGCCTCAATTTCTCCGTTCTGGGGGGCACTTTTGGAGTGCGTCCCGATCCGCGGACATTCGGCCTGATGCTGGGCGCCAAGTTCTAAGCGTCCCTCATCGGAGCAGTCGAAAGATCGGATCGCGAATTGGGCGAGATAGCATGTGGACGCAAGCGGCGTGACAGTCTGCGGGAAGCAGAAAGTCTTATTCCGATTGCACTCGACACAAGCTTAACTCATAGTATCTCGGTGAAGAAAACCTTGTCGAATGCCGGGCTGCGGTCATTCGTTGCGATCGTGGACGCAGGCTCCATGCTGAAGGCCGCCGAGCGGGAATGCGTCACGCAATCGGCGCTGAGCCTGCGGATCGCGCGGCTCGAGGACGTGCTGCAGCGCAAGCTGTTTTCTCGGGCGGGCGGCCGATTGGTGCTGACCCCGGCCGGGGAAACGATCCTCGAGTTTGCGCGCAGCATCCTCGATCTGAACGATCGCGCGCTTTCGGCGCTGTCGGCCGAGGCTTCGAGCGGCCCTGTTCGTATCGGGTTGGTGCAGGACGTCGCCGACGACCTTCTGTCACAGGTGATCGCTCGGTTCGCGCAATTGTATCCGAACGCGCTGCTGCAGGTATCCGTCGGCGGGACCGGGCGATTGATGCAGCAATTCGACGCCGACGCGCTCGATATCGTCGTCGGTATCGGTGCCGCCGACGATCCGCGGGCGATAAGGCGGGGTGCAACGCGATGGCTTGGCAGCAGGGATTTGCTGGACCGCGAGACGATCCCATTGGCTATGCTGGAACCGCCATGCAGCTTTCGGGAAGCCGGCCTGGCGGCTTTGCGCGACATGAATCGGTCCTATCGGATCGTGCTCGAAGCGCCCAGCATGTCCGCGCTGCGTGCGGGCGTCGATGCCGGCCTTGCGATCACGTGCCGGACCGATCTCTTCCGCTCCTGGGGCGCGGAGGTCCTGGATAGTCCGGACATGCCTGCGCTGCCCGATGTCAGCTGCATCCTCGCCAAGAAGCCCGATTCTACCCGTGCGGTCCGCAACCTTTCGGAGATCGTCTGCGAGGCGCTCCTGCATTGAATCGGCAAGGAATGGATGTCTACCATGACGCTGGGATCGCTTCGTGAATTTGTTCGGCGCTTCACCGTGATGATCGAGCGCGATCCCGACGAACCGGCCGTTCTGGCCGAGGGCGGAGCGCTGCTGAAGACGTTGATCGACACCGAAGATTGGCTGCCGGACTATTGCGCGCAGCCGAGCGATCAGCATTATCAGCAATATCTGCTGCATTGCGATCCGCTGGAACGGTTCAGCGTCGTGAGCTTCGTTTGGGGCGGCGGGCAACAGACGCCCATCCACAACCATACGGTTTGGGGATTGGTCGGGGTCCTGCAGGGCGCTGAAATCTCCACGGGCTATACGGTCGACGATGCGGGTTCGCTGGTGGAAGGGCCGGCGAATCGTCTGGCCAGGGGAGAAATCGAGACTATTTCACCGGCCGCAGGCGACATCCATCGCGTGATGAATGCCTATTCCGATCGGACGTCGATCAGCATCCACGTCTACGGTGCAAATATAGGTCGGGTCCAACGATCGGTTTTTCGGCCTGGCCAAAGGGTCGATTTCATATCCGGCTACGCCAATATTCTCCTTCCGAACATTTGGGGCAACGCGTCGTGACGCCGGGCGCGCAGATCCTGGCTCATGCGGTTCCGCTAGGCAGGCGGGACGCGGCATGATCTCGCCAAGACATGCTCGATAGGAGCGATGCCGAGGGGGTACGGCCGAATCTGCAGAACCCAGCCATCAGATGAACCGCTTCCGGTCCGCCTCATATATGCCGCGGATAAGATCCCCGGGTTTCGGATTCATGATCGAGGATCGTCTGCCCAATCCGGCCGGGCCTCGATGGTCGGAAACCATTCTCATATTCCTATAAAGCTTTCCAATTTGGTCTTTTCTACTGGCGGCCGCAGTGGACAGAGGCAACACCGCGGGAAGCTTCATGACCACAATCCTATATTATGCTTCAGGTTCTTGTTCTTTGGCGGCCCATTGGGCGCTGATAGAGGCTGAGGCGCAGTTTGACCTCATCGCGGTGAACCTCGGTTCGGGCGAGCAACGCTCCCCCGAATTCCTGAGCGTCAATCCCCATGGACGCGTGCCGGTCCTGTTGGACGACGGCCAAATCATCACCGAATTGCCCGCCATTCTCTATCACGTTGCGAGCAATGCTCCCGGGGCCGGCCTGCTGAACCTGGATGATCCCCGATCGGCCGCGCGCTCGGTCGAGCTTATGGCATGGTTTTCCAGTACCGTTCAAATTTCGTTTTCGCAGATATTTCGTCCCGAGCGCTTCGCGGATTCCGACGAAGCGAAGGCGTCTCTCAAGCGGGACGGGAGAGCCAGAGTCCTCGGTCATTTCAAGGAGATCGAATCGCTCATGGCGGCCGGCCGGCAATGGCTGGTCGGGGATAGCTTCAGCGTGCTCGATCCTTACGCATTCGTCTTTCTGAATTGGGCATCGAGGCTTGAAATCGATGCCATGGATTTCCCAGCCTGGCATGCGCACGCCGAGCGAATGATGCGTCGCCCCAGTGCCGCCAAGCTGGTCGCAGCCGAAGGCTGGACTCCCTCGATCCCCAATCTGCACGCGGCAGCCTGAAAACGCCCTCCGCAAGGTGATCTCGCAACTTGCTCCAAGCGCGAAGGCCGGTGTGGGCGCCTTTCTGAAGGCGGCCGACGAATCGAAGCGGGTCTATCCTGGCCTGCTCTTGGTCGGAACGGTCAGCATCGCCGCGTCCGGGCTCTCCTATCACTATGGCGCTCCCCTGACGTTGTTCGCCCTTCTGCTGGGCATGACGTTCCATTTTGTTCATGATGACCCCCGCTGTGCGTCGGGTATCGAATTCTCGTCCAAGATCCTGCTGCGGGTGGGGGTGGCGCTCATGGGCTTGCGGATAAGCCTCGCGCAAATCTTGGCGCTTGGCTGGCTGCCGATCGTGATTGTGCCCCTCGGCGTGGTGACGACAGTCGGCCTCGGCATCCTCCTCGCCCGCCGTTTCGGCCTGAGCCGCGCATTCGGCCTGCTGTCGGGGGGAGCTGTCGGGATATGCGGCGCGTCCGCGGCGCTCGCCTTGTCCGCCGCGATGCCGGCAAGGGTCCGCGAGCGGGAGACCGTATTGACGGTCGTGATCGTCACCAGCCTCTCCACCATGGCGATGATCATCTATCCGTTGATCGCCAGGGCGACGGGCCTTCAGCCGACCCTCGCCGGGATCTTTTTCGGCGGCACGATCCATGATGTCGCCCAGGTGGTGGGGGCGGCCTCGGCGGTGTCCGCCCGTTCCGGCGACATCGCCGTCTATGTCAAGCTGTTGCGCGTGGCGGCGCTCGTTCCGGCGGTCCTCGTCGTGACGCTCGCCGGCGGACGGCGCGGGCAGGAGACGACCGCGCCGGCGCCGATTCCGCTCTTTCTGGTGGGCTTCGTCGTCCTGATGATGCTGAATAGCGTGGGTGCCGTTTCGACGCGCGTCTCGGATGCCGCCAGCGACGTCTCCCGCTGGTGTCTCGCGATGGCCATCGCCGCCATCGGCATCAAGACCTCCTTTGCGGCGCTGGCGCGCAGCGGGTGGAAGCCGGTCATGCTGATGGCGATCGAAACGGTCTGGCTCGCGCTGCTGGTCCTTTTGGCCGTCTGCATGTTTCAATATGCCGCATGATCGGGGCCGCGTCGCGGGATCGGCGCACTCACTCCTGGCGAAACCGATATCGATCGCTCGGCGACATTAAATAACCTGATGTCCAAATGAATATTGGTCATGAGAAGCCGATTGCGCTGCCTCCTATGATTGCGACGGGTCCATCCTCCGGGCGTGACAGGCGATGAGATGAACGGTGGCGTACACGGTCCTTTGAGCGGCATTCAGGTGATCGAATTCTGCACTGTGGCGGCGGGGCCTTTCTGCGGGATGCTCCTGGCCGATCTGGGCGCGGACGTCATCAAGGTGGAGCATCCTCGCGGTGATTCGATGCGGTCTTGGCCCCCGCTTACCGAGGGCTACAGCGAAAACTTCGCTTCGGTGAACCGCAACAAGCGCTCGGTCACCCTTGATATGAAGCAGCCCGAGCAACAAAGGTTTGCGCGTGAGCTGGTGATGGGCGCCGACGCGGTCATCGAAAACAATCGGCCGGGCGTCATGCGAAGGCTTGGCCTCGACTACCCGGTGTTTCGGGCGCTGAAGCCGTCGCTCGTCTATTGTTCGATTTCGGCGTTCGGGCAGCAAGGTCCGCGCGCGGAGGAAGGCGGTTTCGATCTCACCCTGCAGGCCATGAGCGGCATCATGAGCGTCACGGGGGAGCCCGACGGTCCGCCGATCAAGTGCGGCGTTCCATTGACCGATTTCAGCGCCGGTCTTTATGGGGCGATGGCGGTCTGCGCGGCGCTCCGCCAAGTCGCGATCGGCGGGATGGGCGCGCATATCGATGTGCCGATGCTGGGCACATCCTTGGCCATTGCCGCGCTCCAGATGAGCGAGTTCTTCGGAAGCGGCAAGAATCCCGGCAAGCTGGGTTCCGCACATCCGCGCAATGCACCCTATCAGGCATTCGAAGCGCGCGACGGCCACGTCGCCGTGGCGGCAGGAAATGACGGCTTATGGGCCTCCTTCTGTCGCGCTTTGGGGCGGGAAGATCTGCTGGACGACGCGCGATTCGCGTCGACCGGTTTGCGGGCGACCAATCAGCGGGCGCTGAAGATTTTGTTGGACGAAGACTTTGTCAGCAGGACGGTCCAGCAACTGCTGGCGCTGTTCCGCAAGGCCGGCGTGCCTTGTGCGCCCATCAACAACTATTCCGAAGCGCTTCTGGACGAACAAGTCGTCGCGATGGCCTGGGTGAAGGAAATCGACCTGCCCAATGGCAACGGCGCACTGACATTCGGCTCGCCCCTGCGCTTCGTCGGGGAGGAACTGCCCATCTACCGCAATCCTCCGGCGCTTGGCGAACATGACCACGAGATACTCGACCCGCTTCGTCGCCGCCTTTCGGGATTGGAAGGATGAGCGATCTGCTGGTTTCAAAGGCCGATGCGGTAACCACGCTCACATTGAATCGGCCGGAGAGGCGGAACGCGCTTTGCGCCGAGCTGGTCGACCGATTGCAGAACGAGGTCGATAAGTGCCGCGAAGATGGAACCCGTCTGCTCGTGCTGCGGGGAGAGGGGCGAAACTTCAGCGCCGGCTTTGACCTGACCGGCTTCATGGAACTCGAGGAGGCGGCGCTCGTGCTTCGCTTCATTCGCATCGAACAATTGCTGCAATCGCTCTATCGGGCCCCTTTCGAGACATTGGCGTTCGCCCATGGGGCCAACTTCGGCGCGGGAGCGGATCTCTTTTGCGCCTGCGCGCGCCGCATCGCCGCTCCGGATGCAAGCTTCGGCATGCCCGGACTTCGTTTCGGCCTGTTCCTCGGCACTCGCCGGCTGGCGCAACGGATCGGCAGCGATGCCGCGCGGCGGCTGCTCGTGTCGACTCGCCGGTTCGGATCCGAAGAAGCGCTCGTCCTCGACTTCATACAGGAAATTCGCGAACGTGACCGGTTGCCCGACGCGATCGCCGAGGCGGCGCGGGAAGCGAAGCTATTGCTGCCCGCCGTCCAGTCCCATCTTTTTTCCATGCTCTCGCCGAACACCGACGATAGCGACCTCGCCGATCTGGTCCGGTCCGCATCGCGGCCAGGGCTGAAGGACAGGATCAGCCGCTATGTGGCGGAAAGCGAGGGCCCCAGGTCGCGGATCGGCGGCTGACGGGGCGCGTTCACGCGTACCGGCTTGGCG
>DATFHP010000096.1:0-12013 GCA_035248285.1 Allosphingosinicella sp.
CACGATCGCCAACACAGGCATTTACCAGAGTGCCTATGCGCATAGCCTCGACAACCAGGCGAACGCCACCAACACGCTGACCAACAACGGCAGCCTGCTGATCTTGGCGCACGCCATTGCATCGGCGCACGGTACGACCGCCTTCGGACAGGAGACCCAGGGTGGATTTGCGACGGCCAACGCCAGGATCAACCACGGCATCATCCAGTCCGCTTATGCCACGGCTTATGGCCTCCAAACGCGCACTGAGTTCGCGGAACCCGACGTTGGCGATCCTCCTGTGCCTGACGGCTTCGTCTATGCCGGCCATGCCAGCGCGTCGAACAACCTCACCAATACCGGCAGCCTGACGGTCGCTGCGCTCGCTCATGCTGACGGAACCGGCGCGCGCGCCACCGGCGAGATCACGGAGACCGCGATCGGCCAATATGCGAGCGCGTTCGGTGGGACGGCAGCCGATGCCGCCAACGTGATCACCAATAGCGGCGACATCGCGATCGTCGGGGCGGGCACCGCCATCGCGCAGGGCGGAAACGCTCATGCCGAGGGGCATGTCGACAGGGGCATCTACCAAGAGGCCGATGCAAACGTCTCGGCGAACTTCGAGTTCATCTTCACGCAGCCGTTGAGCCAGAGCGGCGAGACCTTCGTCGGCAACGCAATTGTCGACAACGGCCCGGCCAATGCCTCCGCCGATCTGACCAACACCGGCAACATTCTCATCTCTGCCCACGCATCGGCGCTGGCCAATCAGACCGAGGGCGACGCCTACGCAGCTGCCTATATCGGCACTGGCATCTACCAGGACGTCTATGCGGGTGGGACCGAGGGCACGGGCCAGGCGAACATCGTCAACGACGACACGATCACGATCAACGCCTATGCGAACGCCGTCGGTACCAACGATGAGGCTTATGCCGAAATCACCGAATATGGCATCGGCCAGGAGGCTCGCGGCTACGACCACGGGCTGGCCTCGCTCGACAACAATGGCACGATCACGATCGTGGCCGACGCCAATGTGGCCGGGATCGAGGCCAATTTCGCTCATGCCTATGCGCTTATCCAAACCGGCATTTCCCAATATGCTTCGGCGCACGGTATTGGCGGAGCAGCGACCAACACCATCGTCAACGACGGCTTCATCCTGATCCAGGCTGATGCCTCGGATCCGATCGGTGCCCGCGCCAGCGAAGGTTCGGCCCGCGCGACGGCTCTTATCTTCCACGGCATCACCCAGGAGGCGACCGGCCAGGCGACCGCGCATTCGATCATCACCAACAACGGCACGCTTTCGATCATCGCAGGCGCGACCGCGACGGCCGATGAGAATGCGAACGCCCGCGCCGTGATCTTCGATGCGATCAGCCAGGACGCGCATGCCAACAGCGAGTTTGGCTCTGCATTGGCCAGCCTCGACAACGTCGGGGATCTCAACATCCTCGCCATAGCCAAGGGCGGCGGCGGCCATGACATCAGCATGGAAGCGCATGTCGACGATATCTACCAACGCGCGGTTGGCCCGCATGACGGGTCGGCGATCGCGCGGCTGACCAACAGCGGTTCGCTCGTAATGAGCGCGATTGCGACCGGCGTCGGCGGCGGCGACGGCCACGCGCATGCGACCGCCGGCGGCGTCTCGCAATATGCTTCGGCCGGAAGCGAAGCGACTGCTTCTTTCGTCAACACCGGCGGCTATCGCGTTTCGGCGGACGCCGAGGTCGCGGTCGGCAATCTCTTCCACAAGGGTGCCGACGCCAACGCGACCGCTCGAGCCAGCGGCGTGTCGCAGGAGGCTTTCGCTCATACCTTCGCGAGCACACGCACCACCGCGTACACGGGTGAGCTGTTCGACTCGGAGACCGCGGTCGTCTCCGAATCGATCAGGGATGATGTCGACTTCACGATCACGGGTCACCGCACGCGCACGGCCAGCGGCGACGCGCAGGCGACGCTGCACAACAGCACGTCGTTCGTCGTCACCGCTAACGCTCAGGCGTTCAGCGACGACATCGCTTATGCTCAGGCCTATGTGCAGGGCATTTTCCAGCGGGCCGTCGGCAGGAATGCTACGGCGGACGTGACCAACAGCGATGTCATGCTGTTCTCGGCCAATGCGTCTGTGCCTGGTGAATTCGACACCGCCGATGGTGTGGTCCAAGGGCACGCCAACGGCGCCGATGCGATTGCCAACGCCGACGGCATCACGCAGATCGCCTTCGCGACCAATTACGCCGGCACGTTCGTCCAGCACGGCACGACCGATCTGCATTACGTCGGTCCGCACGCCACCTTCGAGCATGGCTCGCACACGAGCCTCGGCGAATTCAACGCCACGGAGGAATTCGCAGTAACCGAGCAGACCGCTAACTGGACGTTCACGCCGGCTGGCCGGGCGTTGGCACAAGTCGTCAACACCGGCACGATCCTGGTCACTGCGCATGCCGACGCCATCGTCGCTGCGGGCGCCGCGAACACCATCGCGACCACCGAAGGTGCGTTTGCCCGCGCCGTCGCCAGCGGCATCTCGCAGGAGGCGCATGGCGGAACGGCATCGGCAATCGTCGAAAATACCGGTTCGCTCGGTGTCGGCGGTTATCTGGCCGTCATGGCGACCGCCAGCGCTTCGGGCGTCACCGAAGCCTCGGCGAATGCGTCGGCCTTCGGCATCGACCAGCACGCTTCGGCCGACTCGTTCCGGGGCTCGTTCCACTCGCAGGTGCTGAATTTCCCAGTGTGCCAGGAGTCGCCGCTGGGCTGCCACGAGACGGCGATTGTAGAAGGGATGCGTCGGACCGAGCTGGCATTCGGACAAACGGCAGCAGGACACGCCCTGGCGAGCGTCACCAACACCGGCAGCCTCACCGTTTCCGCGCTTGCGCACGCCACTGGCGGCACGCACGCAACGGCGTTCGCTTTCGCTTCGGGCATCCAGCAGGATGCGACCGGCGCCACGGCATCGGCAATCGTCGACAACAGCGGCAGCTTCCGCGTCCAGGGCGTCGCAACGGCAACAGCCGCGCACAATGCGGCCTCGGCCTCGGCCTTCGCCACCGGCGTGTCGCAGGGCGCGCATGCGTTCGATAAGAACACGACCTTCAGCTACCATTATCCGAGCACCGTCGGAGGGCTCGGGCAGACGACGACGGCTGTCGCCTCCGACTATGTGGTCGACGGGAAATCCCATGTGTCGCTGACCAACAGCGGATCCTTCTCGGTGCTCGCTCATGCGGAAGCGGTCGGTGAGACCCTCGCCTATGCGGCGGCCTACGCAATCGGCGCGAACCAACTCGCGGTCGGCACGGAAGCGTCGGCGGCAGTCGTCAACAATGCGAACATGAACATCGACGCGATTGCGCATGCCTCCGGCTCAGAAGCGACTGCGAATGCTTCTGCCACCGGCGTCAATCAGACTGCCTATGCGGTAAACTATCACTTCGACGGCCACGTAGCGACGTCGGAAACCTCGTTTGGAGGCACCGCCCACTTCTTCACGGGTATCGGCACCTCCGCAGCGGCGGCGGGCGGCCATGCGAAGGTGTCGTTCACCAATAGCGGGACGTTCCACGTCAACGCCTTCGCTTCGGCGACCGGTGTCTCCGACGCTTCGGCTTCGGCCTATGCGGCGGGTGTCCGTCAGAGAGTGGCCGGCGAGGATTGGGAGGCGACGTTCCTCAATAGCGGCAGCTTCGTGGTCCACGCCGACGCTTTGGCGGATGCCAATGGCGCCACAGGCTCGGCCAACGCGGTCGCATCGGCCACCGGCTATCAGCTGGTCGCCTCGGGAGGCACGCTGAACTACACCAACAGCAACCTCTTCCAGGTGGCGGGCACCGCCGTGGCGCACGGGACGACAGGCTTGGCCTTCGCCCATGCCGTCGGCGCCGACATCTCGGTCGTCGGGGTTGGAACGCCGACACCGGTCGGCGGAGATCTCAACGGATCGTGGCTCAACAGCGGCAACTTCCTCGTGCGGGCCAGCGCCAGCGCGACGGGCGGTGCCGACTCCTCGGCCGACGCCCATGGCGTGATCGAGCGTTCGGGCGCCAACCGCTCGACGCTGACCAACAGCGGCACGATGGACGTCCGCGCCGTCACCAAGCACGGTGGCGACGCCAGCGCGACCGGTATCCTGGTCACCGACAATGGTGCCGGCGGTTCGCTGCCGGGCGATCTGCTCACCATCAACAATGATAGCGGCAAGCTGCTTGCGGCGATCAGCGGCGATGGCGGCGCCACTTGGAAGCGCGGCATGGCGATCGACGTATCGCTGGCGCCGAACCCGACGGTGATCAATCTGCTCGGCGACAACTCGGTCTACGGCAACATCGACCTGGCCGCGACCGACGTCATCAACGTCGACGATACGCTCACGGACGCGAGCCCGGATACGACCATCTTCGATGGCATCATCAATCCGGAGTTCAAGCCGCAGCCGGGTGTCCCGTACACTACCAATCCGGCCGACCCCAACTACCAGGGAGTCGACCCGAGCCCGACGTTCGACGGCACGCTGAATGTCCTCACGGGCGGCAGGCTGCTGCTGGTCGACAATCCTGCGCCGACCAATAAGTTCTACGATGGACCGTCGCAGGCCTATGTGAACACGTTCAACATGTCGGACGGCGGGGTCATTGCATTCGAAGTCCGGACTGCGGGCGCTCATGCGCTGGCAGAGGCCCATTATCCTCAAATCTACTCGAATACGGCCAATCTGGACGGCAAGCTCGAGCTGGTTGTGAACAACTCGGGGGTGACGGGCCCGCTGCTGTACGACAATGATGTCGTCTACGATAACCTGATCGAGTCCGACACGCTCAACGGCAAGTTCGACGGGCTGATCTTCACGCCTCCTGGGCCGCTGATCAGCGCAGCGATCTTCTATCCGGACTCCACCCCGACGGCCGGACCGGCAAACGTCGACGTGAGGATCCATCGCACGCCGTTCGACGTGGGCTGCGAGCAGTTCAACGGCACGTTCAACGAATGCTCGACCGCCGGCGGCATCGAGAATGTCTACAGCGTCAATCTGACCGGGCCTTTCGCCGGCGTCGTGGCGACGTTGTTCACGCTCAACCAGGCCGGTTATCTCGATGCCCTCAATCAGCTCGCCGCTGCTCAATATGCGAGCTACCTGCAGGGTCTGCGGAACAGCCAGTTCACGCTGAACACGAACATTTCGGACCAGATCGACTGCTCGATCAAGCTGTCCGACGTGACGAACTGTGAGGACCACAAGGGCCGCTTCTGGGTCGAGGGCGCGTACAACTGGACCAAGGTCGATGGCGACCAGGAGGCCGGCAGGTACAAGACCAAGGGTTGGACCGGTACGATCGGCGCCGACTACACCTGGAATAACTTCACGCTGGGTGCGTTCGCCGGCTACCGCGACCTCGACTTCAACATGGATTGGTTCAACGGCGACATGAAGGCTAAGGGCTGGCACGCCGGTCTGTACGGCCAATATGATACCGGCCAATTCTATGTCCGCGGTATCGGCAGCTATTCGGGCCTCAACGGCAGCAGCCGCCGTAGCGTCGATTTCGGCCACATCATCGGAACGATCAACGGCGATCCCGACACCAACATCTGGTCCTTCTATGGCGAGGCCGGTGCCCGGTTCGACCTGGGCGGTTCGTGGATCACTCCGTTCGCCGCGGTCGACCACACCAACGTCAAGCTGAAGTCGTTCACCGAGAGCGGCTTGCCGGGTGCGAACCTGCGGGCCGACAGCGAGAGCGAGTCGCAGACCTCGACCTTGGTGGGCCTGAAGTGGGCCGGTCACTTCGGCGGCATCGTCCCCGAAGCGAAGATCGCCTGGAGACACGACTTCGGCGACAAGGTGTTCATGTGGACGCCCGAGTTCGCCGATGCGCCTCCGGGCAGCGAGCATGACATCATCTCGCAGTCGGTGAAGAGGGATAAGCTGCTCGTCGGTCTCGCGCTCAACGCGGCCATCGGCAAGAACGTCTCTGGACGCCTCGGCTACCAGGGTGAGTTCAACGGAGACTACACGGCGCACAAGCTGTTCGGATCGCTGACCTTCCACTTCGGTGGATCGCCGCCGCCTCCGCCTCCGCCGCCGCCGGCTCCGCCGCCGCCGCCGCCGCCTGAACCGGCTCCGCCGCCCGTGTTTGCGCCTGGTCCGTTCATCGTCTTCTTCGATTGGGACAAGGACGACATCACGCCTCAGGCTGCGGCGATCCTCGACAATGCGGCTGCTGCCTATCAGCAGACGGGTTCGGCGCAGGTCGTGCTGGCTGGCAACGCGGACCGCTCGGGTTCGTCCCAGTACAACGTGGGTCTGTCACAACGGCGCGCCGACAACGTGAAGGCCTATCTGGCTGGACACGGTGTGCCCGACGGCTCGATGACGACCGAAGCGTTCGGCGAGAGCAAGCCGCTGGTCGAGACGGCCGACGGTGTGCGCGAGCCGCAGAACCGGAACGTGCAGATCACCTTCGGACCTGGCTCCGGCCAGTAAGCGGGGACTGCAACGACACTATCGGGGCCGGCAGAAATGCCGGCCCCTTTTTCTTTGGGGTTGGCTGGCTTAAACGAAATCTCCCATCCCGCTTGCGGGAGGGGTCGGGGGTGGGCGGGGCCACTCCGATTTCGGCAAGCCCGCTCCCGCCCCTCCCACAAGCGGGAGGGAGCAGATGGTGACCGATGGATTATATGGCTCTGGCCCTTCAGGCGATGCGATCGGGTCCGGCGGGACGCGATCCTCCGGTGGGCGCGGTCTTGGTGATCGGCGACGAAGTCGTGGGCGCGGCGCGCAACCGCATCGTCTCCGCGCGCTCGCTGCTCGCTCATGCCGAAAACAGCCTGTTGATCCGGCATTCCAAGGCGGTCTTTCGGGCTTTCGCGGTGGCGCCGCGCAAGCCGGTGACCATCTACACGACGCTCGAGCCCTGCCTGCTGTGCACCGCTGCCGCGGCGCACAGCCGGGTCGCCCGCATCGTCTATGCCTGCCGCGATTCGATGGCCGGCTGCTGCAATCACGCTCCGCCCGAAGGCTGGTATCGCGAGAATTGGCCGCGGCTCGAGCATGACGACAAGCATGAGGCCGACGTCGCTCGGGTCGTCTATCAGGCCACCGATGGCCGCGGCCCGCTGGCTGCCGCGATGCGCGAGCTTATCGGCCCGGTCTGAGCCGGCTGCTGGACAGGACCGGTTCCCACCCATAGGAAGCTGGGCAGCAGGCCGGAGCGGGAATTCGGCGTGGACGCGGCAGGACGCGCGTGGGGCGTCAAAGGTCGATCAGGGAGGTATGGGTGGCGACACGCGGCAAAGCGGCAGTCCCAATGCAGGCGAAGCAGGCTCCGACACCGGTCAATCCCGCTGCGCAGCTTCGCGACCCTGTCTTCACGCGTCTCATCTCCGATCTTCAGAAGGTGCCGCACGTGGTAGCGATCGCGCTGGGCGGCTCACGATCGATCGGAACCGCGACGCCGATGTCCGACTTCGACGTCATCGTCTTCGTCGATCGCAATGCCGATCTCGAGAGCGAGGACATCCGCGAGGCCATTCTCAAGCTGGGCGGCCGATGGCAGACGGAAAGGCGCAAATTGCTTGCCGACATCGTGATCGAGGGCCGCACTTTCGAGCTGCTTTTTCGACCGATGGAGACGATTGCCGGCGAGATCGCCAATGCCCGCAAGGGACAGTTCAAGCGGCAGCTCAATCCGCTGCATACGGTCGGCTTCCTGTCGACCATCATGGTCAGCTACGCCACATATGCGCTGGCCGTCTGGGATCCGCAGGGAAGGCTCAAGCAGCTGCAGGACAGCGCTTTTCCTTATCCCGAGGTGCTTCGCGAACGGATGCTCTCGACGTTTCGCACCGAAGCCAAGCTTGCGTTGATCCACGCCGGCAAGACTCGGTCCATTCACGACGTTGCCCATCTGATGGGGCTGTATGCGCGTGCCAATGCCGCCTGGGCGCTGATGCTCTTCGCCGCCAATCGACGCTATCCGGTCATCGACAAGGGTGGGCGCCAGCTCGTGGCGGCGATGCCGATCAGCCCGGAAAATTACGAGTTTCGGACCAAGGCGATCTTCAGGGCGGCCGCCGCCGGCGATCTGCAGGGCGCGCTCGACGAAGCCAACCGCATGCATAATGAGATTTGCAGGATTGTCCGCGAGAGCGACGGCGGCGGGGTTGCGGCAACGGGCGATTCCGCCGGCGAATGAGCGGTTGCGCTCGGGTCGGGCATTTGTTGTGTTTGCGTCGCAGTCGTTTGATTTTCCGCGTTAGTCGCAGTTAGTTGCTTCGCGGGCTGCACTTGGGTTTGCTAAGCCGCAGCCGCGGAGCTACGATCCCGCGCAACAACATCTTCGTGACGTCAGGAGTAAGAATGGTTGAGACTCAGACGGCGCCCGCGGGCACCGCCCCGGCAGCCGGCAGGCAGAAGCAGATTTCGATGAGCGGACCCAAGGCTGTCGAGATGGCCGGCAAGCTGTTCGCTCAGGGCCGCTACCAGCAGGCGGTCGATCTGTGTCGCCAGATCATCAAGAACCATCCCAACAATGGCGACGCGTATAATATCATGGGCGTGTCGCTGAATGCGCTGGGCCAGTCCCAGGAAGGCGTCGCGATGCTGCGCGAGGCGATCAAGCGCATGCCCGGGAATGCGATCTTCCATGCCAATCTCGGCGAGATCGAGCGCCAGCGGCGCCATCCGGTCGAGGCGCGCCAGTCGCTGATGAAGGCGGTCCAATTGGATCCCAAGCAGGCTTCGGCTCACAACAATCTCGGCATCTTGCATTTCGAGCGGCGCGAATATCGCCTTGCCGTGGCCAGCTATTTGAAGGCGGTGGAGGCCAATCCGCGTTTCGCCGAGGCCTATAACAATCTCGCCAACGCCAGCCGCTTCGTCGGCGAGCACGACAAGGCGCTCGGCTATTATCACAAGGCCTTGCAGTTCCGGGAACAATATCCGGAAGCCTATAACAATCTCGGCACGCTGCTGCGCGATCAGGGCAAGCTGCCCGAGGCCGAGCACGCCTATCGCAAGGCGATGATGCAGAATCCGAAATATATGGAGGCCTACAACAATCTCGCCAATTTGATGTTCGTGCAGAACCGCGATGCCGATGCGTTGCGGGTGCTGAGCGATGCGCTTCGTATCGACGAGAACCATCCTGCGACGCTGACCATCACCGCGCGCGTCCAGCTGCGCCGCAGCAATTTCCCCGCTGCCGAGCAGGCCGCCCGCCGGGCGATCGCCGCCGCTCCTGAAAGCGCCGACGCCATGGTCGCGCTGGGCCAGGTCTTTCACGAGACCGACCGGTACGATCAGGCGGTGGAGATATTGACCAAGGCGGTCGAGGCCGCTCCGAACTCGCCGGAAGCGCGCAACTTCTTCGGTGTGGCGCTGAAGTCTGTGGGCCGGCTCGAGGACGGCAAGGAGCAGATCCTCAAGGCGATCGAGCTGAATTCCAACAATTACGGCTCCTATGCCAATCTGAACGATCTCATCGATTTCAAGGAACGTCCCGATCTCGTCGAGAAGATGGAAGAGATCTACAAGAGCAGGAACCCCGACGACCCGCGGCTGATGGCGCTCAACTTCGGCTTCGCCAAGGCGCTGGACGACATCGGGCAGCACGAGCGCGCGCTGAGCTTCTATATCAAGGGCGCCACCCAGAAGCGCGCGCAGCTGACATATAATGAGGAAGAGACGACCAAATTCTTCAACGAGATCAAGGAAACCTTCAACGCCGAGCAGTTCAAGAACCGGCCGTTCCAGGGCCTTCCCAACAACCGCCTTGTCTTCATCATCGGCATGCCGCGCTCGGGCTCGACGCTGGTCGAGCAGATCCTCTCCAGCCATCCCGACGTTTATGGCGCCGGCGAGGTCAAATATCTCGCACGGGCGATCGGCCAGATGCGCGACCGCTTCCCGTCGATCCCCAAATTCCCCGAATTGTACAAGGGGATGGAGGCGTTTCACTTCGAGATGTTGGGCCGATCCTATCTGAGCCAGATCCTGCCGACGGTGGGCAGCGCCAAGAAGGTGACCGACAAGCTTCTCACCAACTATTTCTTCGCCGGTTTGATCAATCTGATCTTCCCCAATGCGAAGTTCGTTCACACCCGCCGCAATCCCGTCGACACCTGCCTGTCGGGCTTCACCAAGCTGTTCAAGGACGACATGCCGCACAGCTACGACTTCGGCGAGCTCGGACGCTATTATCTGGCCTACAAGTCGCTGATGGATCATTGGCATCAGGTGCTGCCGGCCGGCACGATCATCGACGTCGATTATGAGGAAGTCGTGGCGGACGTCGAAGGCAATGCGCGCAGGCTGGTCGATTTCGTCGGACTGGATTGGGATCCGGCCTGCGTGGAATTCCACAAATCGAGCCGCCCGGTGAAGACCGCCAGCGTCGCCCAGGTGCGCCGGCTGGTCTATACCGCTTCGGTCGAACGCTGGCGCAAATATGGCCCCGGCCTGCAGCCGCTGATCGACGCGCTCGGCTACGTGCCCAAGGACCAGCCCGCCAAGAAATCGGAGCCGGCCAAGGCCAAGAAGGCCGAGCCCGCCGCCGAAGCCGCGTCGGCCAACGCCAAGCAGGCAGAACCCGCCAAGGCCAAAGCTGCGGAGCCTGCCAAGGCCAAGACGGCCGAA
Organism: Allosphingosinicella sp.; assembly: GCA_035248285.1. Lineage (GTDB taxonomy): Bacteria > Pseudomonadota > Alphaproteobacteria > Sphingomonadales > Sphingomonadaceae > Allosphingosinicella. The sequence continues at coordinate 10,637 of DATFHP010000096.1, forward strand.
TCCGCGAAGAGCACCAAAGCCGCAGACGCTACGGTGGCCAAGAAGGCCGAGCCGGCAGCGGCCAAAAAGGCTGCCAAGAAAGCCTGAGCGAGATCGGCCGCTCGCGCGACGCGAAGCGGCCGAATCTCTACCTTTTATCCGCTACTTTTTCGGCGCCGGGGCACGGCGCATGCGCGGGGCGTTGGCTTCCTGCGCCGACAGCACACCGTTGTGATCCTTGTCGAGCGCCTCGAAGTTGCGCTCCGCCTTGGCAATGGCCTCGTTGAGCTCGACGACTCCATTCTTGTCGATGTCGTTGGCGGCGAACCACGGATTGGCGGCCGACGCCGTTCTCGGCGGACTGAGCGCGTCGAATTCCTGGCGGCTGATCGAGCCGTCCTTGTTCGTGTCGAGCTTCGCGAAGGCCGCGGCGAGCGACTGCTTGCGGCGTGCGTCCTGCGCGGCGAGCGATGCTGCGCGGAACTTGTCGGATTCGGCCTTGTCGATCTTGCCGTCCTTGTTGGTGTCGACCCTCTGGAAATTGGCTTTCACCTGGGCATCGATCGTCGCCTTGGTGACCGGCTGGGGCGCGGCTTTGGCCGCGGGCGCGGCGGCTTGTGCGAGGGCAAATATCATCGCGGCACCGAAGAGCATGAGAATTCTGTCCTTTTTCAATGAAGGGCGCGACTAGCCACAATCCGCCTGTCTGTCGGATGAACGCCAGCCCAACTGTGCCGCATATAGAACGCTTCCCGCCGCATCAAGCGGCGGGTCGGAGCGGCCTATGGCGCGCGATTCGCGATGGGTGGAAGCGCGCTGCCTGATGAATGTTGGAGAACCGGCGTGCGGCGGACCCTGGTGGGGATTGGGTCCGCCGCAGCCGGTTAGGACCAGTACTAGCCCGGCAGGAAATACGAATAACGCGACGCGCTTACCCGTCTATTTGCTTGTCCTTGCGGAGACTACGGTGTCATCCGTGGCCGCACGGTCGGATCGCAAGCGTGATTGCTTGTCCCACCCGGGCCTGTCGTGCGGTGGCGGCCGGAACGTGTTTCGGCTAGGCAATCGCACGGTGATGCCACGAGGAGGGGTAATGGGACGCATCCTGACGTTGGCGCTGGCGGCCTTGCTCGGCGGATGCGCCATGGGCGTCTATTCCGAGCAACCGTTGTTCGAGAAGCGCGGGCCGCAGCCGGCAGACGGGCTTTGGGCGCTGCTTCCCGACGGGTGCGCCGCGCCTGCGTCGGCCTCCATGACCCATTGGCCGGAGTGCGCCGTGCCGGTCTGGATCGGCGGCGGGACGGCAACCACGATGGTCAACATGTCGCTCGTGCATCTTCCGCTGATCGTGGCGGACGGCGAGCCGCATATCATCCAGACCGTTGCCGTTCAGCAGCC
>DATFHP010000097.1:0-14303 GCA_035248285.1 Allosphingosinicella sp.
GCTCCGGCAGCTGATAGGCAGGATTGCTTCGCGATCCCGGCAGCTCGAATCCCTGCAGCTCGCGAGGGCCGACCGTCGAATTCTCGTCCGGCGGGCCTTGCTTGGCGGCGCTGTCCTGGGCGTGCGACGGAACCGCGAGCGCAAGCATCGGCGCCGCAAGGACCGCGATCGCCAGCCGGTCATACCTGGGTCGTCGGGAGAGGAAACCAGCCCGGATCTTCATAGAGTCACTCTTGCACACACCTTCGTCCCGGAGCCCGATGCGTCTCGCCCGGTCGACGACACGCGGCCCATACCGAGACCTTATACACGGGATCGCTCTGCGCCGAAGGCAATGCGGCCCCGGCGGCATGACGCACTATCTCACGTGAGGTCTTTGCGCTGCAATAAGAATTTCGTATGAGGCCGTCGATCGCTGTCGCAGCATTGCGGCGCGGTCAAGCGAAGGGGTTCATTGTTATGCAGTTGAGGACGCTTACCGTCGCGCTTGTCGCGGCATCACTCATCGCCACGCCCAGCCTCGCGGCGGCAAGCGGCGCGGCCGCGACTCCGGCTCCGGTGGTGCCTGCCTCCGAGCAGGTCGGACAGGAGGGGCAACAGATTTACGGAGCGAGCATCGTGCTCCAGATCGGCCTGGTGGTGCTGGCCGCCGCAGCGATCTACCTCCTCATCGATCAGCTGAAGGGCAAGGACAAACCGGCGAGCCCGTGAACCGGGACGCCCGTTCGACGAAACGATCAGGGGCGCTTCGGACCGGGTCCGGAGCGCCTCGTTGCTGGCCGCAAACGGTCGCCGCGATCCGGCAGCAAGCCGCCCGGACGGCAAAAGCGCAAACCGCGTAGCACAGCTTACCGGCGTCGATTATGGCATCCGGTGATGCCGGACTCCCCAGCCTTTGCCTAAACGCCTCGCTCCGCTCGTTCAGCTCCAGGGCGGTCAGCTCGCCGCTTCCTCGCCGCGCAGCCACGCCGCGCTGTCCGCTTCGGCAGGAACCGGCAAGACGCATGTCCTCACCGCGCGCGTGCTGCGGCTGCTCCTGGCCGGCGTCGAGCCCGCGTCGATCCTCTGCCTGACCTTCACCAAGGCCGGCGCCGCCGAAATGGCGGAGCGGATCCACGCGCGGCTCGCGCATTGGGTGCGGCTCAAGGACAGCCATTTGCGCAAGGAGCTGTTCGCCCTCGACGAAGCGAACGACGACGCGGCCGTCGACAGGGCACGAACCCTGTTCGCGAACGTGCTCGATGCGCCCGGCGGCGGACTCAGGGTCCAGACCATCCATGCTTTCGCCCAGTCTTTGCTGGGTGGATTTCCTGCCGAAGCCGGGCTGGCCCCCGGTTTCAGGCCGGTGGAAGGGCGCGAGCAGCAATTGCTCGCGCGCCGGACGCTGGCGGAGCTGCTTGTCCAGGCCGAAAGAGGCGGCGATGCCGGCCTCATCCGCGATCTGCAGGCGCTGAGCCTGCGCCTCGGCGAAAATGGAGCCGAATCTTTCCTGATGCATTGCGCGCGGGCGTCGGAGGCGCTCGAGAGCCTCGGTGTGCGCGAGGGGATCGAGCCGCGCCTGCGGCGGGCTTTCGGCCTGCCCGCCGGCGATATCGAAGCGGCGATCACGGCCGAATGCGACGACGATTGTTTCGATATCGGCGCGCTGCGCCGGATTGAACTCTCCAACCGCCAATGGGGCAGCGCAACCGGATTGGAGCGCGCGCAGATCTGCGCGCGCTGGCTTGCGGCGGACCCGGTAGAGCGTGCGGCGCTGGTGGCGGATCTCCATTCGGTCTGGGCCCGCAAGGATGGCGAGCCGCGTTCGGTTGCTCGCGGCCAGGCACCGAGCGACGAGGATTATGCAAGGCTCGCGCGCGCCGCGTTCGACCATTGCTCGCGCCTGCTGGCGATGCGCCGCACCGCCGCGATGGTGACCGTCCTGGCCGCTGGGCTTCGCGCCGGCCAGGGCTTCGCCGCCGCCTATGGCCGCGCCAAGCGCGCCGCCGGCGTCGTCGACTTCGACGATCTCATCCGATCCGCTGAACGACTCCTGCTCACGCCGGGCATGGGAGACTGGGTGCGCTACAAGCTCGATCAGGCGACCGATCATATTCTCGTCGACGAGGCGCAGGACACCAACGAGAGCCAATGGAATATCGTGCGGGCGATAGCCGGCGAATATTTCGTCGGCGAAGGCGCGTCGTCGCGGCCGCGCACCTTGTTCACGGTCGGGGATTTCAAGCAGGCCATCTTCGGCTTCCAGGGCACGGATCCGAAATCATTCGAATATGCCCGCGCATGGTTCAAGCGAGAGGCGGCCGGCATCGACCAGGCGTTTCTCGACCTGTCGGTCGATCTCAGCTTCCGCTCCTCGCCGCCAATTCTGGCATTGGTCGACCGCCTGCTCACGGACCTGGGCCCCGACGCGCTCGGTCTTCCCGATCGCCCCAACCCGCACCTCAGTCATCATGCCGCCCGGCCCGGCCTGGTCACCCTCTGGCATCCATTCAGCATCGAGACCGAGGCCGCGCTGGAAGACGATGCCGGCGAGGAAGGGTGGATCAGCGACAGCGTCCGACTTTACGCAGCGAGGCTTGCCCGCCAGGTCCGCTCATGGCTCGACGATCCGTTTCCGGTCGGCAGCAGGAACAGGCTGTTGCGGCCGGAGGACATCCTCATCCTGGTCCGCCGGCGAAGCCAGCTCGCCGCTTTGATCGTCGCGCGCTTGCACGCCGAAGGGGTTGCCGTCGCCGGGGTCGACCGATTGCTGCTGAGCGCACCGCTGGCGGTCCAGGATCTTCTCGCCGCGATGCGCTTCGCGGTGCAGCCGCTCGACGATCTCAATCTTGCGTCGCTGCTCGTCTCGCCGCTGTTCGGATGGTCGCAGGATGATCTTTTCGCGCTCGCGCATGGCCGCTCGGGCCCGCTCTGGGCGGCGTTGCGCAGCGACGATCGCAAGGATCGCGCCGAAACCCTCGCCGGCCTCCGCGCGCTGTTGGCAATGGCCGATCTGTCGACGCCGCATCAATTTCTCGAACGCATTCTTTCGGGGCCGATCGACGGGCGCCGCAAGCTGCTGTCCCGGCTTGGGCCCGAAGCGCGCGATCCGATCGAGGAGCTGGTTTCGAGCGCGCTGGACTACGAGAAGGGAGCGGCGCCGTCGCTGCAGCGCTTCCTCGACTGGTTCGCGCGCGGCGAGGTCGAGATCGTGCGCGATCCGAGCGCGCCGCTCGACGCGGTGCGCGTGATGACGGTCCACGGCTCGAAAGGCCTGCAGGCCCCTTTGGTCATCCTCGCCGACGCATGCAGCGATCCCGAGCGCAAGGGCGGCGGCGTGGGCGGCGGCTTGGCCAAGATGGACCTCGATTCCGACACCCGGGGAATTCCGATCTTCCGTCCCCGCAAGGACGAGCTGGCAGAGCCGCTCCGATCGCAGCTCGAGGAGCAGGACCGGCGCGAGCGCGAAGAGCATTTCCGCTTGCTCTATGTTGCGCTGACCCGGGCCGAGGAGAGGCTGTTCGTCGGCGGCGCGCTGGGCGCCGCCGATCGATACGGCCCCGCGCCGGCGAGCTGGTATGCCGCGGTCGAGCAGGCGATGCGCGGTCTTGGCTGCGCATGGGAAGAAGATGCCGTGTGGGGCAGGTCGATGCGGCTCGGCGATGCCGGTGCGGTCGCGACGCGGAAGGCGCGCGGGGTGCCGGCCGCCGCGACCGAGCTACCCCGCTGGCTCGGCGAGGCCGCTCCCATCGAAGCGCGGCCGCCGAAGCCGCTCGCACCTTCCTCGATCGGCGAGGACGACGTCGCGGATCCGCCGCCGGGCCCGGCGCTTCGTGCCGCGGCGGAACGGGGCAGGTTGCTTCATCAATTGTTCGAGCGGATGCCGGCGGTCGCCGCGGACCGGCGCGCGACGTTGGCGGACGAGTGGCTGGAGAAAGCGGCGGGGGTGAGCGATGCGGCGCTTCGGGCCGCGCTGGTGTCGGATGCCGCCGCAATCGTCGGCAATCCGGATTTCGCCGACATTTTCGGGCCGGATGCATTGGCCGAGGCGCCGATCGCCGCGGTGACGCCAGACGGCAGCGTGATCGCCGGCACGATCGACCGGCTGCTCGTCACCGAAGAGCGAGTCCGCCTGATCGATTTCAAGACCGTTCGCGCGGCTCCGGCCTCGATCGCCGAGATTCCGGCGGCGCATTTGCGGCAGATGGCGGCCTATGTCGCGGCACTCGAGGTGATCTTCCCGGCGCGCGCCATCGACGCCGCGTTGCTCTACACCGCCGGTCCGACGCTCCATCCGCTCAGCCGTGCCCAGCTCGAGCCCCACATGCCCAAAGCCCCTCAGGACGGTTGAGAAAGCGCAAGGCATTGCCTACATGCGTCCATGCGGCACGCGCAGGAGATCGAAATGGCTACCAAGACCGTCACCGACGATAGTTTCGCAACAGAGGTTCTCGGCGCAACGGGCCCTGTTCTCGTCGACTTTTGGGCGGAATGGTGCGGACCGTGCCGCATGATCGCTCCCGCTCTCGAGGAAATCAGCGCCGAATTGGGCGACAAGGTCACGGTGGCCAAGCTCAACATCGACGACAATCCGGACGCGCCGGCGCGATACGGTGTCCGCGGCATCCCGACGATGATCCTGTTCAAGGACGGTGCGCCCGCCGCCACCAAGGTTGGCGCTGCGCCCAAGAGCGCGCTGCAAAGCTGGCTCGAAGGCGAACTGAGCCAATAACCCGCCGGCGCCGGGTTGTCGCGATCCGGCGCGTTCAGGCGGCCATAATCGCGCCGCAGACGCGCCCTCCGCGCAGGGGTTTGAGCCGCGCGGGGAGGGGGGTGCGTCAATTGACTTGCCGAGGGGCCGTCCCTACATCGCCCGGCGACACTGCGGGGGCGGCTGTCCGGGCCGCACATGTTTGCAGACGCTTAGTTCAACGACTGGATCATACATGATTGGCGCGGTTGCCAAGGCCATTTTCGGATCATCGAACGATCGTTACGTCCGGTCCCTCCGCAAGATCGTCGATCACATCAACGGTTTCGAGCCCACCATCTCGGCGATGACCGATGAGGAGCTGCGTCATCAGACCGTGATCTTCCGGCAACGCCTGGCGGACGGGCAGGATCTCGACGACATATTGCCGGAAGCCTTCGCAACCGTCCGCGAGGGCGCACGGCGAACCCTTGGCCAGCGGCATTACGACGTCCAGATGATCGGCGGCATGGCGCTGCATCGCGGCGAGATCGCCGAGATGCGCACCGGCGAAGGCAAGACCCTGGTCGCGACGCTCGCAGTCTATCTGAACGCGCTCGAAGGCAAGGGCGTGCACGTCGTCACCGTCAACGACTATCTTGCCCGCCGCGACGCCGACTGGATGGGACGGGTGTACCAGTTCCTCGGCATGAGCGTCGGCGTGATCGTTCCGAACCTCACCGATCAGCAGCGCCGCGAGGCCTATCATTCGGATATCACCTACGGCACCAACAACGAGTTCGGCTTCGACTATCTGCGCGACAACATGAAATACGATCGCTCGCAAATGGTGCAGAGGCCGTTCAATTTCGCGATCGTCGACGAGGTGGATTCGATCCTGATCGACGAGGCGCGGACGCCGCTGATCATCTCGGGCCCGACCGACGACAAATCCGAACTGTACATGGCGGTCGACGCGCTGGTGAAGCAGCTGGTCCCGGAAGATTATGACGTGGACGAGAAGCAGAAATCCGTCGTGCTGACCGAAGACGGCACCGAGCGCGCCGAACGGATGCTCGAGAAGGCCGGGCTGCTCGCCGGCGACAACCTCTACGATTTCGAGAACACGCAGGTCGTCCACCATCTCAATCAGGCGCTGCGGGCGAACATCATCTTCAGGCGCGACACCGACTACATCGTCAAGCAGGACAAGGTGATCATCATCGACGAGTTCACCGGCCGGATGATGGAGGGAAGACGCTGGTCCGACGGACTGCATCAGGCGGTCGAGGCCAAGGAAGGCGTGCAGATCGAGCCCGAGAACCAGACGCTCGCTTCGATAACGTTCCAGAATTACTTCCGCCTCTACCCCAAGCTGGCGGGCATGACCGGTACGGCCGCCACCGAAGCGCCGGAATTCTACGACATTTACAAAATGAACGTCGTCACCATCCCGACCAACCTTCCGGTGCGTCGCACCGACAACGAGGACGAATTCTACAAGAATATGGGCGACAAGTTCGCCGCGATCACCGCGGCGATCAAGGAGAAGACGGCGATCGGCCAACCGGTGCTCGTCGGCACCGTGTCGATCGAGAAGTCCGAGCTGCTGTCCGACTATCTGAAGCGCGATGGCATCAAGCACGAGGTGCTCAATGCCCGCTATCATGAGCATGAAGCGCATATCGTCGCCCAGGCGGGCCGGTTCGGCGCCGTCACCATCGCCACCAACATGGCCGGCCGCGGCACCGACATTCAATTGGGCGGCAACGTCGATTTCCGCATCGAGGACGAACTCAAGGACGTGCCCGACGGGCCCGAGCGCGACAAGGCGATCGAAAAGATCAGGCGCGAGGTTGCCGATGACAAGGACCGGGTGATCGCAGCCGGCGGACTGTTCGTGCTTGGCACCGAGCGTCACGAGAGCCGGCGCATCGACAACCAGCTGCGCGGCCGTTCCGGCCGTCAGGGCGATCCCGGCCTCAGCCGCTTCTATCTCAGCCTCGATGACGATCTACTGCGCATATTCGGCCCGCAGACCATGTTCGCACGGATGATGAACAAGAACCTCGAAGACGGCGAGGCGATCGTCAGCCCGTGGATCTCGAAGGCGATCGAGACCGCGCAGAAGAAGGTCGAGGCGCGCAACTACGACATCCGCAAGCAGGTCGTCGAATATGACGACGTGATGAACGATCAGCGCAAGGTCATCTACGAACAGCGCGCCGACATCATGGATGCGGAAACGATCGGCGATGTGGTGGAGGATATGCGGGCCGAGACGGTGAATGGGATCGTCGGAGAGGCATGTCCGCCCAACAGCTATCCCGAGCAATGGGATGTGGCGCATCTCAAGGCGCGGCTCGAAGAAGCATTGGCGCTGAATCCGCCGATCGACGAATGGCTCAAGGAGCAAGCGGTCGAGCCCGAGATGCTGGTCGAACGGCTGCGCCGGGAAGCCGACGCCCAGATCGCCGCCAAGACATCGGACATCGATCCGGAAACCTATGTGCAGATCGAAAAGAGCATCCTCCTCCAGTCGCTCGATCACCATTGGAAGGAGCATCTCTCGATGCTCGATGCGCTGCGGCAGATCATTCATCTGCGCGCCTATGCGCAGAAGAAGCCGATCGACGAATATAAGCATGAGGCGTTCGCGCTGTTCGAGCGAATGCTCGGCGCGATCCGCGAAGATGTCACCCGCACGCTCGCGCATGCGCAGTTCACGCACGCGTCGAGCGACGTGGGTCCGCTGCCGGAACTGCCGGACTTCATCACCAATCATATCGATCCGTTCAGCGGCGAGGACGATACCGCCGACATCGACGCTTCGACCGGAGCGATCCTGTCGCGGCTTCCGCCGCTTTCGATCCCGGAACCCAAGCTCGCTCTCTCGGCCGACGAGGATGAATCGAAGGTCAGCCGGAATGCGCCCTGTCCGTGCGGGTCGGGACGCAAATACAAACATTGTCACGGCGCGATTTGAGGCAAATTTAACCTTCTCTTAGGAGGTGGTCGGCAATGTGGCGCTGGAAAATGGGCGCTCTGCAGGAGCGTTGACTTATGGCGCCGATGGACGAGCACGAACATCAGGACGACGGACATGAGCGCCGGAACAAGCGCTCGTTGGTATTGCTTGCGGCCAAGGTGAGCACGCCCGATGGCGTGATCGAGGCGCGTCTGCGCAATCTTTCGCAAAAAGGAGCGCTGCTCGAGGGCGACAGGATCCCGCCGGTCGGGACCGACCTGATATTCGAGAGAGGCGAGACCAAGGTCCGCGGCCGCGTGGCCTGGGCGCGGGACGGCAGGTTCGGTATCGAGTTCCTTACACCTATCGAGGAGCGCGAGGTCCTGATCCATGTCGGCCGTCCGAGCGGAGCGCGGCCGATAGCGGGTACGTCGTCGTTCAAACGCTCCGGCTTTCACGCCTCGTCGCTATCGGCCGGAGAGCAAAGGTTCGCCGCCGATTGGGTCGGATCGACGGGCCGCCGGAGCGGGGATTAGGGTCGGGGCCGTGGCCGCTCCGTGTCGGATACCCAGCGTCGTCAATTCACAAAAACGACCATATTGACAACGATATAGGGCTGGACGCGATGCTGCCCACATCGCGCATAACGCTCTCATTGTCTCGACCGGTACCCGCCGCCACGCATCTCATCCGATCCGCTTCCGGCCCGGCCGTCGAAACCCCGCCGAATTGTGTTTGCAATCCATAAAATCGATTATATATCCTCGAAATCGATTATATTGCGCATGGCGGTCCGCCAGAGGCCGCCAACAAAAGGGGAGGATGAGAATGAACATATTGGGACGTCGTTTGGCGGGCATGCCGCTGGGCTGGATCGTCGCGGCCGCGACGGTTGGGGCCTTTGCTGCCGGACAGGCGACTGCCCAGAATCCGACAAGTTCTTCGCCATCGGCGAACGATACGGCGGAGAATTCCGGAGAGATTGGTGAAATCGTCGTCACCGCCAACAAGCGGTCGGAGAACATCCAAAAGGTTCCCATCGCCATCACGGCGGTGACGGGGGAGCGGCTTTCCAACATCGGCGTCACGAACACCCAGGATCTGGCGCGGGTGGTGCCGGGACTGAGCATCCAGAACAGCGTAGGCGGCACCCAGGCGCACCTTCGCGGCGTCGGCACCACCGCGGCCGGCGGCCCGGGTCATGAGAATTCCATCGCGACCTATATCGACGGAGTCTATATCGTCAGCACGAGCGGCGCGCTCGTCCAGCTCAACAACATTGCGCAAGTCGAGGTCCTGAAGGGGCCCCAGGGCACATTGTTCGGACGCAACGCCACCGGCGGCGTCATCAACATCCGTACGCGCGATCCGCAGCAGACGCCCGCCGGCGACTTTACGCTGCGCTACGGGAATTACGATACCTGGTCCGGGCAGGGTTATCTCACCGCAGGGCTTGCCCCCAATCTGGCCGCCGATATCGCCGGCTTCGTATCGATCCAGGGCAAGGGCTGGGGCAAGAATGTCGCCAACGGCAAAGACGTCAACAAGATGAACCAATATGCGGTTCGCTCGAAGTGGCTGTTCGAGCCGACCGATCGCGATCATTTCAGGCTCATCGGCGACTTCACACGTGTGACGGGCAATACGTTCGCAAGTTTTGCGCTCTTGCCGGGAACCGCTGCCAACTACGGACCAGGCAATACCACGGTGGCAGAGCGCGCAGCGCGTCTCGGACCCGACGGCCTTCCCACCTCTGACGCCTTGAGTTTCATGGCCGCGATGGCATCTGGCGCCCTGGCGCCGTTCGCGGTGGTCGGCGAGCCTTACGCCTCTCACGCCGGATTTTACGACAATGATGCGTTCATACAGCCCTTCTACCACGACAAAAAAGGAGGCGTCAGCCTCCAGTGGGATCACGAGTTCGGCGATCTGAGGTTCACGAGCATCACGGCTTATCGCCGGGGCAACCAGAAAGTGGCCTGGAGCAGCGTCACGGTTCCTGCGGATGTTTCGCACGCCGAGTGGCAATTGAAGGCCCGGCAATTCTCACAGGAGGTCCAGCTTGGTTCCGCGGCCAACTCCAATGTGAAATGGGTCGTCGGTCTCTACTATCTGAACGCGACGTCCACCAATCCGGCGTTCTCAATCCTTGGAACGTCGCTCGCTCCCATCCAGGAGCTGACTTTTCATGCGCATACGAGCACGGAATCGGGGGCGGCGTTCGGCCAGGTCACTGCACCCTTGTGGTCGGGCGCCAATATCACCGGCGGCCTGCGCTATTCGGTCGAGCGGCGCGGCATAAGGGGCGATACCCTTCTGGCATTCCCGGGCGATTTCAACCTGACCGTCGGTCAGGTCGACGATCACAAGACCTTCCGCAAGCTGACGTGGCGGCTTGCGCTCGATCAGCAGGTCACGCCCGATGTTCTCGTCTATGCGTCGTATAATCGCGGCTTCAAGAGCGGTTTGTACAATGCCGTTCCGCCAAGCAACGTGATCGTGGAGCCGGAAGTGCTCGACGCATATGAGGTGGGCGTCAAAACGGATCTGCTCGACAGGCACCTGCGCCTCAACGTCTCCGGCTTCTATTATGATTACAAGAACTTGCAGGTCACCGTTTACACACCGACTTCGGCGGTCTTGCAGAACGGGGCCGCCTCGAAGATCTATGGCGTCGATGTGGATCTCACGGCCAGGATCGGGCCGTATCTGACGCTGACCGGTGGCGGAACCCTGATGCACTCGGAGTTCACCTCCTATCCCCAGGCAGGCTTTTTCGTGCCGCAGCCCCTGTCCGAAGGCGGTGGAACGATCCAGCATTTCGCCAGCGCGAAGGGCAACAAGCTCCCCTATGCGCCGGATTTCAGCTTCAACGCGGGTGCCGACTACGCCGTCCCCATCGGCAGCGGCGAGGCGGACTTCAATGTGAACTACAGCTATGTGAGTCGCTTCTATCCCCAACCCGACAACATCCTCAGCCAGCCGGCCTATGGCCTGCTCGATGGATCGTTGACCTATAAATTCGCGGGGAAGAAGCTCGAGGTCGGCGTTTGGGCGCGCAATATCACCAAGGAAAAATACCATGTCGCGCTCTTCCCCACGGCCAATTTGGGCGGATATCAGAACGGCCTCGTCGGGGCTCCGAGGACCTATGGCGCGATGGTGGGGTACAAGTTCTGACGGTTGGAGCAGGATGCGAGAGACGGGAACATTGATGCAGGCGCGCGATGCCGCCCCAGGATCGCCGGGCGATGCGGGATATCGCGCACCTGTTCGATGTTCGCGAAAATCCTGCGGCAACAGATGTTTCTAAAGCGAGACGCGATTCAGCCCGATCGCAGCTCGCTCTAGGAAGTCGCGGCCAGGCCGCCGCATTGCGCGAAGGGGGTGCGCCATGTTTGCGGTCAGCGGCTGACGACATCGACCGCGGTACGGCGTGTGCCGTCTCCGTACCGCGGTCGAAACCTCGCGATCGTGCAAGGGAGGCCGGCGCTGCCGGTGCATCGCGCGTCACGGCCGCAAATTGGAGCGTAGCACGGGCCGTGCCTGTATGAAGCGTCTGATCCTACGGATCAGCCCAGCCAATGGATCCCGCGGCCGCCGTTGACCTGAAGCACCTCGCCGGTGATGAAATTTCCGTCGGAGGCCAGCCAGACAGCAGCCTCCGCGACATCGGCGGCACTTCCAAGCCGCCTCAGGGGAGTGGTGCGGCGAGCCCGTGCCATCAGCGCTTCGTCCAGCAACGCGGCCCCGGCCATCGGCGTGTCTTCGGTGAGACCCGGAGCAATGCTGTTCACGCGCACACCGCGATGGCCGAATTCCGCGGCGACGGATCGAACGACAAGGTCGGCCGCCGCCTTGGTCGCCATATAGGCGGCATGGTTCGGCATGAGCGCGGACGCCGTGACCGAGGAGATCTGGATGATCGAGCCTCCGTCCGAGATTCCCCTCAGCACCGCTTGCATGAAAAGGAAGGGACCGGTGAGCTGCACCTCCACGACCCGCTCGAGCTCGGCGCGGGTGACATCGAGGAACGGCTTGAGCAGGTTCAAGCCGGCTGCATTGACGGCGATATCGAGTCCGCCGAAATGGCGCCGCGTCTCGTCGACGAGCATGGCCAAATCGTCTTCGCTGGTGATGTCGCAGCGGCGGGACTTGCCGCCGATCTGCGCTGCAAAGCGCGCCAGCTCGCCATCGTTCCGGCCCGCGACCATCACCGCAGCGCCTTCCTTCGCAAATCTGGCTGCGATCGACTGCCCCATATTGTTCGCCGTACCGGCGCCCAGGACAAGCGCGGTCTTTCCTTCCAACTGCCCCATAAACTCCCTTTTTCCGTCCGTGCGCGCGTTCGCGCGTTGTGCCCGAAGCCACTGTGGCGAACCCGCGCGCTGCCGGCAATCCTCGTGTAAGCCTCAACGGGCCATCGGAAAGCCGCATTCCGCGGTTTGCGCTGGGAAGCCATTGCTAACCATGTTAACTATGGCCTAGGCCGTCATCGTCATTGGAGCTGGTCTTGAACGAACGATATGTCCTGACGCTGTCATGCGAAGACCGGCCGGGACTGGTGGCTGCCGTCGCCGGATCCCTGGTGACCGATCGTGCAACCGCGCATTACATGACGTCGGCTCTCGACGAAGGACCGATCATCGCGCACGATGTCGAGCAGATCATCCGTGCGGACACGCCCGACGATCTGATAAGGACGGGATATCGAGCGTCGCGTGCCGGCGCGGGCTGTGGCATATCATCTCCAAGGCCGTGTGCTGCCGAGCGGCGCGAGGACCATCGTTTTCAGACCTGAGGAGGACGCGATCAGCGTCGCGACGATTGAACGGGCATGGCAGGGCCAAGCCTCGTGCGAGGGTGGAGCAGAGAGATGTTGAACAGGCAGGAATCCCTAAAGGCAGACGATCGGGTGCGATTCATGATCCGTCATGAAAGCGATGTGACGCCCGCGGTCTTGGCGGTCATGGAGCGTACGCCCGATCCGCGTCTGCGCGAGATCATGGTCTCGCTGGTCAAACATCTTCATGGCTTCGTACGCGAAGTGAAGCTGACGGAAGTAGAGTTCCGCGAGGCGACGGCGATCATCAACGAGATCGGCAAGTTGACGACCGACACGCACAACGAGGCCGTGCTGATGGCTGGTTCGCTGGGCGTATCGTCGCTCGTCTGCCTCCTCAACAACGGCAACAAGGGTCAGAACGAAACGACCCAGAACCTCCTCGGACCGTTCTGGCGGATGCACTCGCCGCCTACCGAAAATGGCGGGACGATCGTTCGGGGAGAGACTTCGGGCGATACGTTGCTGGTCCATGCGCGGGTGACGGACACCGAAGGCAACCCGATCCAAGGCGCCGAGGTCGATGTATGGCAGGCGTCGGCCGTCGGGGTCTATGAGAACGAAGATCCCGATCAGGTGGACATGAATCTGCGCGGCAAATTCACCAGCGATGCGGATGGACGCTTCTGGTTCCGGACGATCATGATGGCCGGCTATCCGGTTCCGGCCGGCGGCGTGGTGGGGCGGATGCTTGCCGCCCAAGGCCGCCATCCTTTCCGCCCCGCTCATCTGCATGCTTTGATCGTCAAGCCCGGCTTCAAGGTGCTGATCAGCCAGGTCTATGATCCGACCGATCCCTATATCGATTCGGACGCGCAGTTCGGCGTCACCGAAGCGACCGTCGGCAATTATGTGCGACATGACGAACCGCATCCGAGCGATCCTTCGGTATCGGTGCCCTGGTACTCTCTCGATTACACGTACGTCATGGAGCGCGGAGAAACCGTGCTGCCTCGCGCCCCCATCAAATAGCCCCTCCTTCCCGGCCTAGTTCGAGGACATCCATGTTGACCGGAGACCAGCTTCGCCAGGCCGCCGACGCCATCCTTCAGGCAGAGGCGACGAAGGTACCGACGCCGCAGCTTTCGAAGCTGTTCCCCGCGATGGAGATCGAGGACGCCTATCGCGTGCAGGATCTTTGGGCAGAAGCGCGTCTGGCGAATGGCGCCCGCGTCGCCGGACATAAGATCGGCCTGACCAGCCGCGCCATGCAGATGGCCTCGAAAATGACCGAGCCGGACTATGGGCGGATTCTCGACGACGCCCTGTACAATGACGGCGCGGCGATCCCGGCGGCGAATTTCCTCAAGCCGCGGCTCGAGGTCGAGCTCGCCTTCGTCATGGCCGAAGATCTGGAGGGGCCCGGCAAGCGCATCTATGATGTCATGCGCGCCACCGAGGTGATCGTTCCCGCGCTGGAGATCATCGACTATCGCACCGAAGTGCCGCGCGCGATCGTCGACACGATCGCCGACAATGCCGCGTTCGCAGCGATCGTCGTGGGCGGTCGACCGGTCCGCCCTTACGATGTCGACGTCCGCTGGGTAGGCGCCACTCTGTCGAAGAACGGAATCATCGAGGAATCCGGCGTGTCCGCGGCCGTGATGGGGCATCCGGCGGCCGGCATCGCGTGGCTGGTGAACAAGCTCCACGCTGTCGGCGCCGGCGTGAGGAAGGGGCAAATCGTCCTGGGCGGATCGTTCACGCGCCCGGTGGATATCGCCGCAGGCGACGTGATCCAGGCCGACTACGGCCCATTGGGCGCGATCGGCGTGTCGTTCACATGATGCCTCTCCATCGCAACCGCTTCAAGCGCGCGATTC